>JAFAGL010000231.1 GCA_023422735.1 Pseudomonadota bacterium | reverse complement strand
TTGTAGTCGCGCACCGGTTCGAGATATTTCAGATCGTCGAAGCGGCCTTGCGGCGGCGCGCCGTTTTCTTTCAGCATTGCAAACATCGTATCGCGCACGGCGCGGAGCTCTTCAGCGCTTGCGCCCACCACATGCTGCGCCATGATCGCAGAGGTCGCCTGCCCGAGCGCACAGGCTTTCACCTCATGCGCAAAATCGGTGACGATGCCATTTTCCATGTTCAAATCCACTAACACTGTGGAACCGCAGAGCTTCGAATGCGCTTTCGCCGTCGCATGCGGCGCGTTCAAGCGGCCATTGCGGGTAATATTGCCGGCAAATCCCAGGATTTTCGCGTTGTAAACATCATCGATCACGGGTTTCTCTCCAGCCGAAGATCTTGAGCATTGTTTGCTCCCGCCAAGCCTTTCTTTACGGGCTTACGGTCCTTATATAAGGGCCGAAATCCCCAAGCGGCAAGAATAGCCGTTGGGGAAAGGAACCGCCGCATTCGGCCCGATGACTTTCGGGCGCAAACGAACAGGCAGTTGTCCGTTTAACTCGTTCCTTCGCAGAAAGGGACTACGGGAGACGCCTCATGGACGCCGTTATAAAGCCGCTGCCGATCCGCTCCAACGACGACGCAACCAAGCCCAGCCAGGCGGAAGTCGAGGCTGCGGTCAAAACATTGCTTCGCTGGACCGGTGACAACCCCTCTCGTGAAGGTCTGCTCGACACGCCGATGCGCGTGGCCAAAGCCTACAAGGAGATGTTCGACGGCTACAGCAAGGATCCGGCCGAGGAGCTTGGCCGCACTTTCGAGGAAGTGGAAGGCTATCGGGATATGGTGATCGAGCGGGACATCCTGTTCCACTCACATTGCGAGCACCACATGGTGCCGATCATCGGTCGCGCGCATGTCGGCTATCTGCCTGATGGCAAGGTTGTCGGCCTGTCGAAGCTTGCCCGCGTCGTCGATATTTTTGCGCATCGCCTGCAAACGCAGGAAGCGATGACAGCGCAGGTCGCAAATTCCATCCAGGATATCCTCAAGCCCCGCGGCGTGGCGGTGATCGTGGAGGCCGAACATATGTGCATGGCCATGCGCGGCATCCGCAAGCAGGGCGCGACGACCCTGACCTCCACTTTCACGGGCGTTTTTGCAGACAGTCCTGAAGATCAGCTCCGCTTCATGAGCCTGCTGCGCACCAGCACCAAGGCGTGATCATGGCTGGCGAGACGGCTCCGCTTTTTCCCGAAGCTCCGGCAAACAAGGCGGCCCTTGAAGAAGGCGCCGTCCTTACGCCCCGCTTTAACAGTGACGGGCTGGTCACGGCCGTCGTCACGGATGCGCGCGACGACCATCTTCTCATGGTTGCCCATATGAATGCGCAGGCGCTTCAGCTGACCCTGCAAACCGGCATTGCGCATTACTGGTCGCGCTCGCGCGGGCAGCTTTGGAAGAAGGGCGAGACCTCCGGCAACATGCAGCATGTTCAGGAGATCCGCGTCGATTGCGATCAGGACGCGCTTTGGTTGCGCGTGCGCGTGGAAGGTGATGGTCCGAGTTGCCACACCAATCGCCGCAGTTGCTTTTATCGCATTGTGAAACGGGACGAGACGGGCACCTCTCTAGTTGCAGTTTCCGGAGACTGAAGTTTTCCTTACGACGCGAATTTGAAATTGCAGGTCGTGTTCTTTCATATCTCATTCATCGGACTCGCCTCATGATCCTGCAATCATGGACACTCTTCCGATGACGAGCGATTTGCTCGATATCCAAACTTCGCCGAAACGTGGCATCGCCCTGGCGCTTGGCGGTGGTGCGGCGCGTGGCTGGGCCCATATCGGGGTGCTTCGTGCTTTGGATGAAGCAGGCATCGTGATCGATATGATCGCGGGGACATCGATCGGGGCACTGGTGGGTGGATGCTATCTGGCTGGCAAACTGGACGAGTTGGAAGAATTCGCCCGCAGTCTTACAAAGCGTCGCATTTTCGGGCTGCTCGATTTTCGCTTCGGCGGCAATGGCTTACTGGGCGGCATGCGTCTAGATGCGCGCTTACAGGAGCATCTTTCGGGAAAACGGCTTGAAGATCTGCCCAAGCCATTCGTATGCGTAGCCGCCGAACTGCGTACGGGCCACGAAATCTGGCTGAACGATGGTGCACTGATTACCGCGATGCGTGCATCCTACGCTTTGCCCGGCGTTTTCGAGCCGGTCGCGTGCAACGGTCGCGTGTTGATTGACGGCGCGCTCGTCAATCCGGTGCCGGTTTCGGTGTGTCGTGCCTACGAACAGCCACTCGTCGTTGGCGTTAACCTGCATTACGATATTTTCGGTCGCGCTGCCGTGATCAAACATAGCGCAGGCGAACTCGTGATTGCACGCGACGCCCCTCGCCCCAAATTTGCGCCCGCTCCCCCTGACGGACGAGAAAAGCGCCTCGGCGTGACAGGTGTCATGGTGGAAGCTTTCAACATCATTCAGGACCGACTTTCGCGCTCGCGTCTGGCTGGCGATCCGCCTGATCTGTCCTTGCAGCCCAAGCTCGGACATATCGGCTTGTCGGAGTTTTACCGCGCCGATGAAGCAATCCGAATCGGTTATGAAACAACAAAGGTTCAGACAAGCGAATTGCTGCGCTTGCAATCTGTGATGGTTTAAAGCGGTTCTGCCGCGTCCAGCAAACGAAACTGAACGCTACGGCTGCCATTCCAATAATTGGCCGAGATATTTCCGGCCAGATGCAGTGTTCTGCCGACACTGCGATTCAGCAGAATGCCAAGATCGCTTTCGGCTGCACGGAAAGCCATTGCTGACAGTGATCCACCGCTTTCCGAGCGCAACTGAAGGCGCAAATGGTCGCCATTGCCGACCTGCCGAACATCCGTCAACCTGTGACGCGGCAAGACGATTACCGGGCTGACATGGCCGGAACCGAACGGCCCCGCCCGCTCTAGCGCATCCAGAAGCGCAAAATTCGCTCCTTCTGCGGAAAGTGCCCCATCAATCGGAAGGGTTTCATCAGCCCGCAGTGTATGAACATCGCCGGCACGCTCTTCGAAAAAGGCACGCAATTCGCCAAGCCGCTGTCGCTCTACCGTGATGCCGGCCGCCATCGCATGGCCACCGCCCTTGACGAGAATGCCGGCATCCACCGCGTCGCGAACCAGTTTGCCTATGTCGAAGCCGGGAATGGATCGGCCCGATCCCGTTCCGATCCCGTTCGGATGAAAATGAATTGCAAAGCTTGGACGTCTGGCATGTTCTTTCAAGCGCGCGGCAATCAACCCAACAATGCCTGGGTGCCAGCGATCGCTTGCCGTAACGAGAACGGCCGGTCCCCGCCCACCGATGAGTTCGGCATCTGCTTCCGCACGCGCTTGCGCCAGCATCTCCTGTTCCATCGCCTGTCGTTCGCCGTTGAGACGATCCAGCGTTCCGGCGATCTTTTCCGCTTCCACTGGATCATCGGTCGACAACAGCTTGCTGCCCAGCGCGGCATCACCGATGCGCCCGCCCGCATTGATGCGCGGCCCCAGCAGAAAGCCGAAATGAAACGGGTTCAGCGGCTCTCCGATCCGGGCAATCCGCGCAAGAACCGCGAGCCCGGACTCCTGCTTTTGCCGAGCAACCAAAAGACCTTTGGTTACGAAAGCACGATTGACTCCGACCAAGGGCACGACGTCACAGATGGTCGCCAGCGCCACCAGATCCAGCATGTCGAGAAGATTTGGTGGTTTCTTGCCCTGTTGTCGCAGAAGTTTCGCAACCTGGACAAGCGTCACGAATACAACGCCGGCCGCACAAAGATGGCCCTGCCCTGAAAGATCATCCTCGCGGTTGGGATTGACGACCGGAGCGCCCGAAGGCAATTCGCCTCCGACCTGATGGTGATCGAGCACGACCACATCGGCACCCGCCTCACGCGCAGCCTGGATCGAAGACGCGCTGTTGGTGCCGCAGTCCACGGTCACAATCAACCGCGCACCATGCTCAACCAATTCGCGCATGGCATCCGGGTTGGGGCCGTAACCTTCGAAAATACGATCCGGGATGTAGATTTCCGAAACGAGTCCGAAATGGTCGAGAAAGCGCTTCAACAGCGCTGAGGAGGCCGCACCGTCGACATCATAATCGCCGAAGATAGCGACACGTTCGCCGCGTTCAATGGCGCGCGCAACTCGCTCCGCTGCCGGCTCCATATCGGTGAATGTCAGCGGATCGGGGAGAAGGTCTCGGATCGTTGGATCAAGAAAGCTCGCCGTGGTTTCAGCGGTTACGCCTCTGCCCGCAAGAACGCGCGCGACGAGATCCTGCACGCCATGCCCCTGGGCAATGGCGAGTGCGAGATTTTCTTGACGCTCGCTCAGGCGATGTTCCCAGGCCATGCCGTTGGCAGACTGGCGAACGTTCAAGAAGTGGCGGCGGGGAGAAGATGTGCGCAACGATTCCATCATTGCGCACATATAAGATTTCTCAGGCCGATTGGATCAGAATTTATCGAGATCCTGATGCTTCGCCTTGATCTCACGCACGGTTTGCGACGAAGAGCGCATCACGATCGTATGCGTCTGAATTGAATCGCGCCCGAATTTCACGCCTGACAGGAGATTGCCATCGGTGACGCCGGTGGCCGCAAACAGCACGTCGCCGCTTGCCATTTCCTCCATCTGGTAGACCTTGTTCGGATCGGAAATGCCCATGGTCGCGGCGCGCGCGATCTTTTCGTCCGAGTTCAACAGCAACCTTCCCTGCATCTGGCCGCCGATGCAGCGCAATGCTGCCGCCGCGAGCACGCCTTCCGGCGCGCCGCCCGTTCCGAGATAGATATCGATCCCGGTTTCGTCAGGGTCTGTCGTGTGGATGACACCGGCAACATCGCCATCGCCGATCAAGCGGATGGCGGCGCCGGTTGCGCGTACGGCTTCGATCAAACGGGCATGGCGCGGGCGATCGAGAATACATGCCGTGATTTCGTTGACCGGGACGCCCTTCGCCTTGGCCAGCGCTTCGATATTTTCGACCGCCGGTGCATCGATATTGATGATACCCTTTGGATAGCCTGGTCCCACCGCAATCTTATCCATGTAGACATCCGGCGCGTAAAGCAGGCTGCCTTTTTCGGCAATCGCGATCACCGCCAACGAGTTGGGAAGGTTCTTGGCGCAAATCGTCGTGCCTTCCAGAGGATCCAACGCAATATCGACGTCCGGACCGTCTTTGGTGCCCACTTCCTCACCGATATAAAGCATCGGGGCTTCATCACGCTCGCCTTCGCCGATGACCACAGTCCCGCTGATCGGCAAACGGTTCAATTCCGAGCGCATCGCATCAACGGCAACTTGATCGGCTGCCTTTTCATCGCCCCGACCACGAAGACGCGCGGCAGCCACGGCTGCGCGCTCGGTCACACGTACGAGTTCAAGAGTGAGGATACGGTCGAGGCCGGCGTTCTTTGCCATCGTGCGGTCTTCCCAAACAAGCTTGACGGGCGTCCTGGATGGCCGCCGCTTATCTGCTTTTTGGCGCAGGCGCGGGTTCGCCGCAAGAGCAACCCGACGCTCTTTACACGTCTGCAATCGTATTAATCGATTGAACGAATTGTCTTTTTACGCAGCGCGCTCGATGCGGATCACTTGCGCCTTATCCGTCAGATGCCCGTCCTTCGTGATACCGTCCACAGCGCGGCGAACCGCAGCTTCCGTAGTTTCGTGCGTGACCAGAACCACCGTCTTGAGATCGGCTTCAAGATTGCCATCGGACTGCTGAACAATCGATTCCAACGAAATATCCGCGTCGGCCATGCGCTTGGCGATCGCGGCAAACACGCCAGTACGATCATGCACGGTCAGACGAATGAAATACCCACCCGCATGGGCCCGCATCTGGGCCTTCTTGTAAGGCTTAAGCTCCCTGGCAGGCCAACCGAATACGGGTCCGTGCTGGAAACCTGGCTGGCTTTTGGCGATGTCGGCGATATCGCCCACCACGGCGGATGCCGTCGCATTGCCGCCCGCGCCTGGGCCAACCAGAAGCAATTCGCCAAGAATGTCGCTTTGCACGGCCACTGCATTCGTCACGCCATGGACCTGCGCAATCACTGACTGGGTTGGCACCATGGTTGGATGAACGCGCTGTTCGATGCCGCTATCGGTGCGCTGGGCAACACCCAAAAGCTTGATGCGGTAGCCAAGGCCAGCCGCTGCGCGAATGTCAGCCTGGCTGATATTGCTGATGCCTTCGAGGTAGATATCGCCCGAAGAGATTTTCGAGCCGAACGCAAGGCTGGTCAGGATCGCCAGCTTATGTGCCGTATCGTTGCCCTCAATATCAAAGGTTGGGTCTGCCTCGGCATAACCCAGACGCTGCGCGTCCTTGAGGCAATCTTCAAATGACAGACCTTCGGCTTCCATTCGGGTCAATATGTAGTTGCAGGTCCCATTCAGAATGCCGAACACACGAGACACCGTGTTACCAGCAAGCGCCTCACGCATCGTTTTGATGATCGGAATGCCGCCAGCGACCGCTGCCTCGTAATTCAGGAGAACGCCCCGCTTTTCCGCAGCGTCAGCCAGTGAAACTCCGTGCTTGGCAAG
>JAFAGL010000163.1 GCA_023422735.1 Pseudomonadota bacterium | reverse complement strand
GCCTTGGGCGAGCAGGATGGCGGGCGAGCGACCGGGGAACAAGGTAATGCGCTTGAAGCCTTACGCCGCGGCGCGCAGGACATGATGCAGCAGATGCAGCAGGCCCAACAAGGACAGAATGGGATGGGACAGCAAGGCGGTCGTCCCCGGAATGCCGATCGGGATCCGCTCGGCCGCCCGCGCGCTACGACCGGCCCGGATTTCGGCAATACGGTTGAGGTGCCGGATGTGATCGATGCCCAGCGCGCACGTCAAATTCTCGATGAGATTCGCCGCAGGCTCGGCAATACCCTCAGCCCTCAGCTCGAACGCGATTATCTCGAACGCCTGCTCGACCTGCAATAGCCGCTTTTAAAGCGACAGCATCCGGCGCACGTCTTGCGGCGTTACGCCAGCGTTCCGAAGTTCCGCCAGCGACGCACTGCCCTCGCTTTTGGACAGTTTTCGTCCGTCATCACCCCGAACGAGGCGATGGTGATGATAGGTTGGTTCCGATAATCCCAGCAGGGTTTGCAGCAAGCGCTGAACGGCCGTGGCGTGGTAAAGGTCTTGCCCGCGCAGCACATGAGTAATGCCTTGCAGGGCATCGTCCACCACCACTGCCAGCATATAGCTCGCCGGTGCGTCCTTGCGTGAAAGCACCACATCTCCCCAGGCGGCTGGATCGGCAATGATGTGCCCGGTCTCGCCGTGAAGGCCAGTTCCTGTTTCCGTCCATCTCAATGCCTGGTCGACTTGTTTCAACGCAGCGCGCATATCAAGCCGCCAGGCGTGCGAAGCACCGCTTGCCAGTTTGGCTTGGCGTTCTTTCTCCGGCCGCAAACGATCGATGTCGGGATAAAGCGGCACGCCATCGGGATCGCGTGGCCAGATCCGTCCGCTTGTTTCTGCTTGCGTAATAACCGCACGCGCTTCGCTTCGGCTGAGAAAGGCGGGATAAACGAGGCCCATCTTCTTCAACCTTTCGAGCGCATCCGCGTAATCGATGAAATGATCGGATTGCCGTCGCACCGGCTTTTCCCATCGCAAACCAAGCCAGTGCAAATCCTCGAAGATCGCCGCCTCGTTTTGCAGCGTACAACGGGTTAGATCGGTATTTTCGATGCGCAAAAGGAACCGGCCTCGCTCCTTTGCAGCAGCTTCAGCATTGAGCAGTGCCGACAATGCGTGCCCGAGATGCAGCCGGCCGGTCGGGCTGGGGGCAAAACGGAAGGTCGGAACAGATCGGCTGGCGGACGACATGGCGCATTGCTAGACTTGGACAATGACGAAGAAAAGCCAGTCGCCGCGATATATCGAGACGCTCGCGCATGTGAATGAGGATCTTGAAGCGCTGGTTGCAGCCGATCCACGTTTGGAACCGGTTCGAGACAGGGCTGGTCCCTTGCCTTTGCGGCTTGATCCACCAGGTTTTGCAAGCCTGGCAAAGATCATTACCGGTCAGCAAGTGTCGCGGGCTTCGGCTGACGCGATCATGATGCGTTTCACATCGCTGGTTGATCCGCTGACGCCTGAAAATCTGCTTACAACTTCGGACGGCGTGTTTCGCGTAGCAGGTCAGTCGCGCGCGAAAGAGCGCACCTTGCGGGCTTTGGCGCAAGCCTGTGTGGATGGTCGCGTCAGCCTGCTCGATATACGCGATCGTCCAACTGAAACGGCCATCAGGGAACTGACGGCAGTTCCAGGTATCGGCCCCTGGACAGCCGAATCCTATCTTCTGTTTTGCGCCGGGCATCCGGATGTGTTTCCCGTGCATGATGTAGCATTGCAAACCGCTGTTGGACATGCGTTGTCCATAGATCCGAGGCCAGCGCCGAAAACTTTGCTGGAAGTCGCCGAATCATGGGCACCTTGGCGCTCCACGGCGGCACGCCTGTTCTGGGCCTATTACGCGGTGATTCGGGGCCGGAACGCCTTGCCGGTCGGGTGACGTTGCCTCATCGGCGAAAAAACATGGTTAAAATAGCGTTTCGCGTCGGTTTTCAGCGATGTTGCCTGCTTCACAGGCTTGTCATCTGAGGCTTACACTATCGCCGTCAATCGACAGCTTTTCCCGAAGGGAGGTGCGTTAGTGACGATCGCGGTGTCCCCGGATGGATTGCCTGCGCTGGTTCTCAATGCCGACTACCGGCCATTGAGCTATTATCCTTTGTCTCTTTGGTCGTGGCAGGATGCGATCAAGGCCGTTTTTCTCGACCGCGTGAACATCGTCGCGGAGTATGACCATGCGGTATCGTCGCCGTCGTTTTCGATGCGGCTCCCAAGCGTGGTTTGCCTCAAAAACTATGTCAAGCCGTCACGACATCCCGCTTTTACCCGCTTCAACGTGTTTCTGCGCGATCGCTTCCAGTGCCAATATTGCGGTGCGTCCGACGAACTGACCTTCGATCACGTCATTCCGCGCCGATGCGGTGGCACGACGACTTGGGAAAATATCGTGGCAGCCTGTTCGCCCTGCAATTTGCGCAAGGGCGGCGCGATGCCGGCGCAAGCCAGGATGTTTCCGCAACAAAAGCCTTATGCGCCAACCGTACATGATCTCCACAATAATGGACGGCTTTTTCCGCCCAACTATCTGCATGAAAGCTGGATGGATTATCTTTATTGGGATGTCGAACTGGAGCCGTAAGCGCAAGCCGGATCGGTGATCGCTTTCCGAACTCAGCCTTCAGCGCGGGCAAACGCCCCGCGTAAAAGGACAGCGGAAAGCACTGCGGCACAAATGGCCTGCCAGCCGGCGAACGACAATCCAAGAACCCGCAAAGCGGCCTTGTCGCAAGACGGGGGCACCACGCTGTTCAGCGAATCGAGCACGCCGCCTGAAGTGCCGGAAGTGGCATCGACCGCGACACCGCAATCGGTTGGTCCCGGCCACCAACCCCATTCAACGCCGGCATGAAACACTCCGAGATACAGCGCATACACCATCAGCGTTGCGCAGATGAGCAGCGCCAAACGGGCTAACAGGGCCGGGCCGCGCCGAAAGGACAGGATGATGGCGAGAGCTGCGATCGGCAGCGCGACATAATATGGAATGCGCTGTTCGTAGCAGAGTTTGCAGGGAATGTAGCCGCCGATCACCTGGAAACCGACAGCAGTTCCAACCGTGATGGCCATGCCCAGAAAACCGAGTACTGACAGGGTTTTCTGTGTATTTCCAACTGGCGCGGTCAGCATGTGGATCATCCTGCGGTTGTTTTCGCTGGCTTAAAGCGAAAACTCAAACGCGGCAATGCGCGCAACTGTGCACAGGGCGTCAACACCAGATGCCTCGCGATCATCTCAAGGACAGCAATTTTGCTCTGGAATTCGGGCTGCAAGTGCGTTACAGCAGCGCCCAGCTACCCGGTCGTGAGGCTGCGGATCTGCACCGTGCGGGTGTGGTGGAACTGGTAGACGCGCCGGACTCAAAATCCGGTTCCGAAAGGAGTGTCGGTTCGATTCCGACCACCCGCACCATTCAACTCAATCTCCGGAAGTTGTGCCTCGTTGAGGGGGTTCCGTGATGCGCCGTGCTTTTATCCGCTGGAAATAATCTCGTTTCACGTCGCTTTAGAGAAGCTGCCGCTTGGTACGGGGCTGTGCTTGCAGCAGCAACCATTCCGTGGTTCTTTGTCGGCGTTCAAGGTGCTCTCCGACTCTTTTGCCGGGGAGATAATTGGGAAGCCGGTTTGATGCCGGCGCTGCCCCCGCAACGGTAGCAAAGCGAAAGTTTCGTCAGGAAACCACTGGGCCGGATGGCCTGGGAAGGTGGCGAAACCGACCCGTAGGGTCTGCTTTGGAGCCCGGAAACCAGCCTAGGACATCAACGTAACCGACTGATCGCGGTGGGCGATCATGAGGCAAAGCATTCGTGCCGCGCGAGCACCGCGTGGGCCGAGGCTTCCCTCCGTCACCACCAGTTCGGTCCCCGGCGATTGTGAGATCGCGAAGGACGAATGATGGCTGAAGACTGCAAGGCTGGAAACGGGCGCGATACTGTCAGACGTGCCAGACCGATGCCGGCCCACATCTCGCCGCTGCCGCCGCCGGAAGCCGTGTTTCTCGACTGGTTGATGACTGTTTCGACCGACCGGGACATCGAAGCCGCCGCGCGCGTGGAAATCGACCGGATCGACCGGCGCGGAATTGCGCATCCCGACCTCGACAAACTCCGCGGCCTGTTTCTCGCCTTTGTCGGCGAAGCTGCCACCGTTCCCGCTAATCAGTGAGGAGCTGCTCAGTTCGACACGATTCTGCGCCCCTGGTGGAGCGGCTCGATGGACTGCGTGAGTGGCCGTCGCAACTGTCACCGTTATCCACAAGGGACCAAACGCATTTCTGATTGACCGGACTTAATTTTCCTCACGGGCAACAAAATGTTGACCGCATTCTGCATCTGGTCTCTAGATATAGATGTTACGGTCTTCCGACAGATTCTCTTTCGGAAGCTAAGAGGGAAGCCGGTGCGATGCCGGAGCTGCCCCCGCAACTGTAAGCAGTGAGTTGTTGTCACGGAGAGCCACTGGCGTTTTGGCGTCGGGAAGGTGTGACAGCCGCGTTGACCTGCGAGCCAGGAGACCTGCCGTAACAAGTGTACGAAACCCGGGCGGGGTGTCTCGGGAGGTGCGCGTGGCGATTTGGGCACGCAGTGCGCCCGTTTCCGCTGCCCATGCCTCGCAAATCCCCGTCCATACAGCGAGCGCACGGGGATACGGGGAAGATGTCTGCCACACCTGCCATTCATAGCAATGGAGCCATTTCGGTTCCGCCAACGCACCAGCAGCCGGAGGCGCATGTGCCGAGCGAGCCGGGCTATCGCGTGATCCGCCGCAATGGCGCGGTGACACCTTTCGACGGGTCCAAGATTTCGGTGGCGCTGACCAAGGCGTTCCTGGCGGTTGAAGGCTCGACGGCCGCAGGTTCGCGGCGCGTGCATGAAGTGGTGGAGGAGCTGACGCAGCAGGTGGCCTCGGCGCTGACTCGGCGCGCGGGCGAGGGGCGGCTGTTCCATATCGAGGATGTGCAGGACCAGGTCGAATTGGCGCTGATGCGGGACGGCCATCACAAGGTGGCGCGCGCTTATGTGCTTTACCGCGAAGAGCGCAACCGCGAGCGCGCCGCCGAAAAGGCAGCGGTGGTTTCGGAAGCGCCGCGCTTCAACGTGAAGGCCGAGGATGGCAGCCTCCTGCCGCTCGACGAGGCACGTCTTGGCGAGATCGTGACCGAAGCCTGCGGCGGGCTGGAAGCGGTTTCCGGCGCGTCGATCCTCACTGAAACACGCCGCAATCTTTATGACGGGATCACCCAGGACGAACTTTCGCTGGCGCCGATCCTTGCCGCGCGCACGATGGTTGAACAGGAACCGAACTACACGTTCGTTTCTGCCCGGCTGCTGCTCGACCGGCTGCGCCGCGAGGCTCTGACCTTCGTGTCGGGGCGGCCCGAGCAGGCGACGCAGGGCGAAATGATGACGCGTTATGCGTCCTATTTCCCGGATTTCATCAAGGCGGGCATCAAGGCCGACCTGATCGACCCTGAGCTTGGCCGCTTCGATCTCGTCCGGCTGGGCGCCGCCCTGAAGCCCGAGCGCGACCTGAACTTCCAGTATCTGGGCCTGCAAACGCTTTATGACCGCTACTTCCTGCACACGAAGAGCAAGCGGTTCGAACTGCCGCAAGCCTTCTTCATGCGTGTGGCGATGGGGCTGGCAATCCGTGAGATCGACCGCGAAGCGCGCGCGATCGAATTCTACGGCCTGTTGTCATCCTTCGATTTCATGGCCTCGACACCGACCTTGTTCAATTCGGGGACGACACGGCCGCAGCTTTCCTCCTGCTTCCTGACGACGATCGGCGATGATCTGGACGCCATCTTCAAGGGCGTGAAGGACAATGCGCTGCTGGCAAAATATTCGGGCGGACTGGGCAACGACTGGACGCCGGTGCGCGGCCTTGGCGCGCATATCAAGGGCACCAACGGCGAGAGCCAGGGCGTCGTGCCCTTCCTGAAGGTTGCCAATGACACGGCGATCGCCGTGAACCAGGGCGGCAAGCGCAAGGGCGCGGTCTGCGCCTATCTCGAAACCTGGCATGTCGATATCGAGGAATTTCTCGACCTGCGCAAGAATACGGGCGACGACCGCCGCCGCACGCATGACATGAATACGGCCAACTGGGTGCCGGACCTGTTCATGGAACGCGTTGATGCGAATGGCGACTGGACGCTGTTTTCTCCGGACGAAACGCCGGAGCTGCATGATCTCTATGGCAAGGCTTTCCGCGAGGCCTATGAAGCCTATGAGGCGAAGGCTGAGGCCGGCGAATTGCGCATCCACCGCAAGGTTCGCGCGCTCGATCTGTGGCGCAAGATGCTCACCATGCTGTTTGAGACCGGTCATCCGTGGATCACGTTCAAGGATCCGTGCAACATCCGGTCGCCGCAAGGTCATATCGGCGTGGTGCACTCATCCAATCTGTGCACGGAAATCACGCTCAACACCTCGAATGACGAGGTCGCCGTCTGCAATCTCGGCTCCGTCAATCTCGTCAACCATGTGAGCGAAAACGGGCTCGACCTTGAACGGCTGGCGAAGACGGTCGGCATCGCGATGCGGATGCTGGACAATGTCATCGACATCAATTTCTACACAATCCCCGAGGCACGCCGCTCCAACCTGCAGCATCGCCCCGTCGGCCTCGGCCTGATGGGTTTCCAGGATGCCTTGCAGACGTTGCGCATTCCTTATGCCTCGGATGAGGCCGTGGGTTTTGCCGATCGTTCGATGGAAGCCATCAGCTATCATGCGATTTCGGCTTCGGTCGATCTTGCCGCCGAGCGTGGCCGCTATCCGAGCTTCGAGGGTTCGCTGTGGTCGAAGGGCATTCTGCCGGTGGACTCCATCAAGCTGCTGGAAGATGCTCGTCCGGGCGTCGAGATGGACAAGACGACGACGCTCGATTGGGATAGCTTGCGCCAGCGCGTGAAGACCACCGGTATGCGCAATTCCAACACGATGGCGATTGCGCCGACCGCGACCATTTCCAACATTTGCGGCGTGTCGCAATCGATCGAGCCCGGCTACCAGAACCTTTTCGTGAAATCGAACATGTCGGGCGACTTCACGGTGGTCAATGCCCAGCTCGTGCATGACCTGAAGGCGCGTGGCCTTTGGGACGAGGTGATAGTTTCCGACCTCAAATATTTCGACGGCTCGGTTGGCCAGATTGACCGCGTGCCGGATGATCTCAAGGCGCTTTATGCGACCGCGTTCGAGATCGACTCCGCATGGCTGATCGACGCCGCCTCGCGCCGCCAGAAATGGATCGACCAAGCGCAATCGCTCAATCTTTATCTCGCCAATCCGAGCGGCAAGAAGCTGGATGAGCTTTACCGGCTCGCATGGCGCAAGGGTTTGAAGACGACCTATTACCTGCGCTCGCGCTCGGCGACGCATGTGGAGAAGTCGACCCTGAAAGGCACGGATGGCAAGCTCAACGCCGTCTCCGCCACGGTTGCCGCGGTCGCGGCGCCGATCACCGTCAATCCGGATGCCGCCTGGGGCAAGGCATGCGCGATCGACGATCCCGAGTGCGAAGCCTGCCAGTAAGGAGAGAAACAATGTCAATGCTCGACTGGTCAGAACCCAAGACGCCCTCCGCTATCCCTCCGCTCGGCGCGGGCCAGCCCGTCGCTGATGCCACAGGTCTTGGGAAGATCGAACGCGGCGGGGCGCGCGTTTCGGTGGACGACAAGCGCATGATCAATGCGCGGGCCGACGTGAACCAGCTCCTGCCGCTCAAATATCGCTGGGCGTGGGAGAAATATCTGAACGGCTGCAACAATCACTGGATGCCGACCGAGGTTTCCATGCAGGCCGACATCGCGCTCTGGAAATCCCGCGACGGATTGACGGAAGACGAGCGGCGGATGCTGAAGCGCAATCTCGGCTTCTTTGCCGCCTCGGAAAGCCTTGTCGCGAACAATATCGTGCTGGCGATCTACCGCCACCTCACCAACCCCGAATGCCGGCAATATCTGCTGCGCCAGGCTTTCGAGGAAGCGATCCACACGCATACGTTCCAGTATATCGTGGAAAGCCTTTCGCTGGATGAAGGCGAGTTGTTCAACATGTATCGTGAGGTGCCGTCGATCACCGACAAGGCGGCCTGGGCACTGAAGCACACGCAGTCGCTCGACGACCCGGACTTCAAGACAGGCACACCGGAAACGGATCAGGCTTTCCTGCGTGACCTCGTTGCCTTCTACGTGATCTTCGAGGGCATGTGGTTTTATACGGGCTTCGCGCAGATCCTCTCGCTTGGCCGCCGCAACAAGATGGTCGGCATTGCCGAGCAGTATCAGTACATTCTGCGCGATGAATCGATCCACCTGAATTTCGGGATCGACGTGATCAATCAGATCAAGCTCGAAAACCCGCATCTCTGGACGAAGGCATTTCAGGAAGAGGTGCGCGGCATGATCGCGGATGCAGCCGAACTTGAGGCAGCCTATGGCCGCGATACGATGCCGCGCGGTTTCCTTGGCCTGAATGCTGCGCTTTGTGAGCAATATATGCATTTCATCGCCAATCGCCGCTGCGCACAACTCGGGCTCCACCCGGTCTTCAAGGAAACGGAAAACCCTTTCCCGTGGATGTCGGAGGCCATGGATCTGAAGAAGGAAAAGAACTTCTTTGAAACGCGGGTGATCGAATACCAGAATGGCGGTGCGCTCGCCTGGGATTGAGGCTGCTTCGATCAGCGTCCACGGGATGTGGATAAGGCTGATGGGTCAGACAGGAACGGGCTGCTGCGTTTTCCTGTTTGCAAGCCATGCTTCCAGCGCGTCCGGCTCCATCGGGCGCGCGAACAGGAAGCCCTGCACCTCGTCACACTTCCATTGGCGCAACAGATCGTGCATTTCCTCGGTTTCGACGCCTTCCGCCACCATCTGGAATCCCAGATCATGGCCCAGCTTAATGATGGTGGGCAGGGCAACCAGAGCCTTCGCGTCGGTGAGGGCCTTGCTGATAAGGGAGCGGTCGATTTTCAGGGATGAGGCCGGCAGGGACAGCAAATAAGCCATGTTGCTGTAGCCGCTGCCAAAATCGTCGATCGCTACGCCGACGCCCAGCTTGCGCAAATCGCGCAATCGGTCGAATGCGACCGCGCTGTTGTCGAGGTTCATGTCCTCCACCACCTCGACTTCCATCATTTCCGGATTGACGCCCGTGGCGCGAAGCACATCGTCCAAACGGGTGACGAGATCGTCTTCAAGCAGGTTTTTTGATGAGATGTTGAAGGCGCATATGAGGTCGACGCCCTTACGTCTCCAGATCGCGGCCTGTTTGGCGGCGTTGCGCATCACCCAGTCCGTTACTTCATGGATCAAACCGGTTTTTTCTGCCAAAGGAAAGAACTCGGCGGGTGATACGGGGCCCCATTGGGGGTGGTTCCAGCGCAAAAGCGCTTCGGCGGCTACACAGCGACCAGTCGCCACCTCGATCCGCGGTTGATAAACGAGATGCAACTGCTTTTGCGAGCGCAACGCTTTCGGCAAATCGCTCAGCAGGCTGAACAAACGTTTTTGCTCCGCATCGCGCGGTTCACTGTAAACGGCATAAAGAGTTTCGCTTTGGCGCGCATGCCGAGAAGCAGAAATTACGGTGCGCAGAACGTCCGGCGTCGCCATTTCGGCCAGGCTGGCCTGGCGGATCCCGAAGCAGGGAGACAAGGCGGCCGGAATGCCTCTGCTTGTGACGAGCGGTTCGCGCAAATCCGCATCAAGCTGATGGATCAGTGCGTCCGGCACGGCGCCATCGTCTTCGATAATCAGCGCCAGATATGCTCCGCCGACATGGTAGATCGTTTCCCCCGGCAAACGCTGCCGCAGAATCGCAGCCGCATAGCGGATCTGTTCGTGATAGAAGTCGATGCCCAATACGCCGATCACGTCATCGGCACTGTGGTGATCAAGAAGATCGATCAACACGATCCAGCATTTGGCGGAAGGATTTGCGCGTACAAGATCCTGCAATCCAAGCAGAAACTGAATTCGGTTCGGAAGCCGGGTGAGAGGATCGACGCGTCCGATGTTGCGATCGATCTTTACCTGAGCCATGACCATTGCGGCAAGGTCTTCCAGCATTTGCATCTGCCGGGGAGTAAAACTTCGTGCCACCACGTCGAGCACGCAGACGGTGCCAATGGTCTGCCCGTCATGCGTGGTGACAGGCGCGCCGGCATAAAAGCGGACGTTTTCCTTGCCGGTGACGAGTGAAAGGGTGTTGAAGCGACTGTCTTGTGTGGCATCTTCGACCAACAGGCTTTTGCCGGTGGTAACGGGCACCTTGCAAAATGACTCGCTGGCAGCACGCGATGTTTCGTCAGTGCCAAGATGCGATTTGAACCACTGTGTTTCGCCATCCATGAAGGTGATCAAAGCAATCGGAATATTGAAAAGTTCGCGGGCAAAACGCGCGATCCGGTCATAGGCCTCCTGGCTGCTACCATCATTCATGATGCCGAGGTCGTTAACCGCCTCGATGCGCAACACGTCCTTCAAGCCTGTATCGTGTGCAGCAAGTGGCATTGATCTCTCATCGGTTTTGCTTGTGTCGGCCAATTTACTGATCACCTGTCATCAGATGGTTGATAAGACCCGCTAATCCTGAACAAACCGAGTCATAAAATGTTTATCCTGACAGGGTTGGCAGCTGCTCCCGCTCGAACTCTCGCAAAACTTTCATAAATTTGAAACGCTGCCGTCGGGAAAAAGCCTGATTGATCTTTTAGAACGTCATGATCCGACCCCAGCAAGTATTGAGGAGGGAGCGGATTCATTTCAATCGGGTCCGGTCGCCGCGATCATCAGGCTTTCCAACATTCGAGCCTGTTGCGAACGATGGGGTCAGCAATTTATAGGAGGATGCGATGACTAAGCCTTATCGGAACATCCGCGACGTCGTAGATCAATATCTCGTGTCCCGACGCTCGAAACTGTCCGCGATTTCTACGGCCGAAGCAACCCGCGCGATCCAGTCCGTTCTGCCAGCTTCTTTGGCAAGCGATCAGGAAATCGTTGATCTGCTGGTCGCAGCGGCCGGCCATCGCGGTCTGGCCCTGCATTTCGATATGCCACGAACGGTGCGTTGAAAGAAAGAATGCTGCAATCCTTCCAGGTCGTATCCTGAAGGATTTGCGCAAACTCATGATCCGGGCGCCATTACTTTCGGCGCCCGATCCACTTCCCGATCTTCATGTTTCCGATCTTAATGTTCATCGCCGCCAGAGAGCCCCGCAAACCGCGCAACTGGCTGCGCGCCCGCTCGACGAATTCAATGTTCCGAGCAGTTTTCTCGACCTGATTTTTTGTCTGCGGATCCAGCCCCAGTAGCAAAGTGCCGAAGGCGACACGCTCGCTCCAGATTCGGCTCATCACCGGGTGATCTGGAACGGCGCAGGAATCCGTTTCGCGAATATCAGGATCGGACAGGTGAGACCGTGTGACTTCCAGTGCCAGCAATGTGCCGGGCGAAAACTGGGCGAGACTTTCATCATAGGCCGTCTTCCATGTGTAGGCGACGCCATTTTCGCGAAAGGCGATCAGGACCGCGATCGGTCGATCATCCAGCGTCAGAATATGCACGGCGCAATGCCCTGCTTCTGCCAGGCGTAACGTCGCTTCACGGGCAAAAGCCGCTCCATAGCGATCCGTGGCCATGGCGCTTCGCCGACGTCCTTTCCAGCCAGCCATTTCAAGCGACAGAAAAGCTTCCACTCCCAACCGCACTGCATCTGGCTGGGTGGCGATCTTGTATTCGAGATTGCCCTTCTCTCCCAGACGCCGCTTGAGCCGGCCGAAGTCGCGCATATGATGGGGTCTCAAAGCGCTTTTCAGATAATCACCTCCACTGAGCGCGCTTTTCAGAAAAGGGCGCTGGACACGTTTTGTGCTGGTCAGCGGAAGCTCGAGAGTTTTGCAAACAGTGCGCAGGACTTCGGCAGCAGGGCCATCGAGGCGCATGTCCGGGAAAACAAGAATTTTCGGCATCCGCAGATGGGGTCGCGCCAGCATTGAAAGAAAATCTTCCATCACGCCATAGGGATCGTCCTTGTCGATCAATGGCGTGCCAAGCGGCGCATAGGGGTTGGCCCAGCTACGGAAAACGAGGGCGCTGAACGGCAAAGCCGCGCGTTCCACGGAATAAGGCATTAATAAGCGCAATCGACTATGCGGTTCCAACCCGTCGCGTACGACGGCGAGCCGGACTTCCCGGTCTTCGAGCCTGGGCATGGCCGGAGCCAGGAAGCGTGGACTGAAGAAGATGTTTGGCTCGATCGTGCGCGTGCTGAGGTGGTCAAGCTCTTGCACCAGGTCGAAACCATCCGTGGCACTGTAAATTGCCAGGCGTCGCAAAGGTCTCGCGACGCTCGGTTGGGTCCCGGGCACGTGGCGGTTCTGGGCAATGCGGCCAGTCTGCGCGGATGTATTGATTTCTTCCACGATCGGCTTGGCCGTCACGTTCTATTCCTCCCGTGTGGCAGTCATTTTGCAGCCGATCAGCATAATGAAGCCGAAACGGCTCTTCACTGCGAAAGCGAGTGCCATGGCTTCGAAACCCATGGCTGTGGCTGTTGCGATCGCTGCTCCCCAAAGCCCGATTTGCGGAATCAACACGGCATTTGCAATCAAATTCACTGAAAGCGTTGCGCCATAAATCCAGGCACAGAGCTTCTGATGTCCGCTCATGGTCAAAAGGCTTTCCGCCGGACCCACACTGGCGCGCGAAAGGACGCCCAGAACAAGCACGAACAGCAAAGGATAGCCGCGCGTGAATTCGGCTCCGAACAACAGCAGCAACGGATAACCGCCGATCAAAACCAGCGCACCCATCACCATGGATGGCCAGAAGGTCCAGTGCACCGTTTGGCGCGCGAAATCAGCCAGTGTTCCGCGATCTGAAGCCTGCACGAGCTGCGCATAACGTTGCGCTGCGCCGGTCTTGACCGCGAAATATACGAAATGGACCAGCGCCAATGTTTTCACGGTCGCGAAATAGATCGCCACGTCGTGCGGATCCATGAAATAGCCGACAATCAGCACATCGGCATTGGTCAGGATGAAGGTGAACCCTTCGATCAGAAAGATCGGCAGCGCGACTGTCATCCACATGCGCATGTCGAACACAGGGGCGGCTTTCGAAACCGCTTTCTGCGCAGGCCACAACACGCGCACTGCCTGATAAAGCGTGGTCACATAGGTGGCGCCAATGGCGGCCAGAAGAGATGTGCGAACATCGGCTGGAAAACCGGCGAGAATGGCTGTGCCCATGAAACAAAGCAGCAAAACCGGGCGGATCACATAGGCTGGTGCCAATGCGGCGACCGCCCAGCCATTGGCGCGGGCGATCCCTTGCGCAGTATCCGACAAAGCAATCATCGGCAGCATGAGCAGGCCCAGCCAGAACGGCAGCACATAATAGGCTTCAAGAAACGAAGAAAAGAACGTGAGCCCAAATGCGCCCAAAAGCGCGATGGCTGTGGAAGCTGCGAGCGTGAATACCTGGCTGGCTACCAGAATTCCACGAAGCGCATACAGTCGCTCCGCTTCGCGATATTGCGGGATGAAGCGGATCACCACGGTGTGGAAACCGAAACAGGACAGGTTGCCGACAATCAGGACGGAAACCCAGACCACAACAAAAATGCCATAATCGAAACTGCCCAGCCATCGCGCCATAAGTACTTGGCTGAAAAACGCGATCACCGCGCTCAACACGCGGATGGAAAAGGCGATCAGGGACATCCGCCCTGCATGGTCATGCGCGTTCGCCCCGGCGAGCGTTTGGTCGACCCGCGCAAGCAAAGGTCGCGCCCTGTCTGCTACCTGTCGGGGCAGGAACTGATCTGCTCTCTCGGAGAAGGAAAAGCGCAATCAGAAGCTCCAGAATAGAACGCGCGACATGCGAGGATTACTTGAGGCGAAGTTGCGATGGAACATGAAACTTGCTGTCTCGAAGAAGCAACACTCGCATGCGGGATCAGAAGATATAGTTTCAAGCCTTGACCCTGAACGCACAGACGTTAGGTCTGGGCACTCGGGAGGGACATCGCCAAGCAAGCCAAAGGGTCCGCAAATGGCTCCCCACCCGCTCGTGCGCGGCTGCGCAATCTTTCTGTTTCCGATGCTGCTGAGCAGTTGTGTCATTCCAGATGATACATCGAGTATCGTCAGCGAAAACTCTGTGACCGCTGCTGCGCGAACTGAAATGGTCGGTCTTTCGGAAGCGGATTTGCGCATGTGCGCAGGTTTTCCTTCCGAAGCGGTGGAAATGGGTGAGGATGGAAAAATCTTGTCTTATCAACGCGTTGTCCAGCGCGGCAATGTCAATGTGGTGTTGCCCACCTCGTCTTTCGGGATCTTGCCGTCGGTGGGCGGTTCGATGAATCTGGCGCCCAACGGTTATTGCCACACACAGGTTCGGCTGGTGAACGGGCGGGTGGCGGAAGTGGCCTTCGCCGGCAACAACAACCAGCCGGGCAGCTTGAATGCGCTATGCGTGTCGATCGTTGATGGATGTCTGGATTATGCGCGAAAAAAGCGGAACATGCGTCCGGCGCCGCGTGAAGATCCTCCCGCGTCCGAGGCTCGCTGAGCAATCTGGCGTCGCATGTCTTTGCAAAGCTGGAACCAAAGAAAAAGGACCGGTTTTTGGAACCGGTCCTTTCCTTGATCTTCCAAAGCAATCAGCTCAGGCGAATGTGCCATGGCAGTGCTTGTATTTCTTGCCTGAAC
>JAFAGL010000128.1 GCA_023422735.1 Pseudomonadota bacterium | reverse complement strand
CCTGCGGAAATGACGTCATCATATTGCAGATTGACGCCAGCCTCCCAGGTTTGCGCAACTTCGGGCTTGAGCAAGAGATTGGGTTCATAACCCGAGCCATGCGAGCCGTTCTGGCGAAACACATCCTGCATGTGTGGAACGCGGTAGCCCTCGGCATAGGTGCCGTAAAGCTGGAACCCTTCCACCGGTGTGACGCCAATGGTTATGCGTGGTGACCAGCGATCACCGTTGACGCTGACCTCTTGAGCCGGCTCGGTGTCGGTTGCCTTGGATGTGCCTTCCAGACGATAACCGTCATAGCGCAATGCCGCGGTAACATCGAGCCAGTTGGAATAGGCGCCTTCCCACTGCAAAAACGCACCATAAACATCCTGCGAGCCTTGGCCGAAATGATCGGCATCCGAACTGCCCTCCAGGTCGTAATAATCAAGACCGTATGTCAGGGTGTGGCGCATATTCAGCGCGTCGAAGCGCGAAGAATTATGTGCTGCGACGCCCGTTGTCTCGACTTCGTAGTAGCGGCTGCTGCCAATTGTAGAAAGCGGCCATACCTGCGACTGATCAGCTTCTGTGCTTGCGTGATACACATTCGCTTTCAAATCCCAGAAATCATTGTTCTCGGGAGCGAATGTGTAGCTGCCTGTGTAGGTACGGACCTTCGTGTCGGCATCGTAACGGCTGAGTGTCGAGGATGTCGAACCCGACGAGCCGGTAATGAAATCGGAATAGTCCTGAACGCTGACCCCCAGCTTGACCTCATGCCCCTCTGCGGGGCGAGCCGTCAGTTTGCCGAAGCCACTGACGACCTCGTGGCCGGTCCAGCGGACGAGATCACCATTGCCATCTTTGTAGGCATCACTGTCGCGCCAAACAAAGTTCCCGATCAGATCGATATTTTCATTAAAACGATAGGCGCCCGTTGTACTGGAAAGCTTTCCCTCGCCATTGGTATCGTAGCTCAGCTTCTCGCTGAGTGCCCAGGTTTCGCCGGTGCGCAGAAAATCATTGGCGTCTTTCGTTTCGAAGCGGACAACGCCGCCGATTGCGCCTGATCCATAGGCGTTGGAAACAGGTCCGCGAATGACGGTTACTTCCTTCACAAGCTCGGGCTCGATGTAGAAAGAGCCGGAGCCGTGACCCACGCGCCAATAATCCTGCCGGGCACCATCCAGGGTAACCGCGACGCGGCCATATTGCTGGAGACCTCGAATATTGATCGCGGTTGCGGGGTCGTCACCATTCTGGATGGCGGCAACACCGGGGACGCTTCTGAAAAGATCGGCCGCTGTCGTAGGTTGAATGCGCTCGATTTCCTCCGTCCCCACGCTAGAACTGCCGGCCATCGTGTCGATGACGGGTTCGAGTTGGAGGTTCGCGCTCACGACAACGCGGTCAAGAACCGTGACGCCCGCAGATTGCTGGCGGGACTGCGTTTCGCTGCCCTGCGTTGCGTCTTCGGCTTCCGGCAATGTCTGCGCCTGAGCGGCAGGCACGTAGACAGAAATCGCCAAAGCTGACGCGCTTACGGCCAAACGCAGCGCAGCAAATCGGAACGAGATTGGGGATGGCTTACGGGCCATGGCACGGGTCTCCAGCGGATATGGGAATCGCGGCTGGCTGATGGCTTGCCGTTGTTGACGCGGCGATAGGAAACTTGACTATACGAGTCAAGTTCAACAATGACGCTTTGGATAATTTTACGAATCGCGATCAGGCTCAAGCGTGAACCATGAAAAAATTTGCTTCTTGCTCCCTCCGTTTGCTGGGTATTTTCACAGGATTGATGCTCTGCTTCGCTGGCGTCTCAGCTACCCATGCCGGGGAGGTCCCGCACTATAAACGTATCGTTTCCCTTGGCCCGGATGTAACTGAAATTGCCATGGCGTTGGGTCGGGCCGATCAGATCATTGCGGTGGATCGTTCGAGCCGTTACCCCGAACAAGCCACGACCAAGCCTGATGTCGGGTATCGTCGTGCACTTTCGGCCGAGAATATTCTGGCTTTGGCGCCCGATTTGATCCTTGCCGCTGAAGACATCGGCCCACCCGAGGCGCTTGACGTTCTCAAGGCCTCTGGTGTCCCGTTGATTTTTGTTCCGGAAGGCAATTCGGACGTGGGCATTTCCAGAAAGATTGAGGTCATTGCCGCGACCCTTGATCGCAAAGACGCTGGTGAAACCTTGGCTCGATCCGTGATGGAGGATTTTCGCAAGGCAGCTGAACTCGGCGCTTCAGTGCCTGAGAAAGAGCGTCGTCGCGTTGTCTTCTTTCACGGATTGGTGCGTTTGACAGGTGCGGGCTCTGACACGGCGGCTGATGCCATCATCAGGCTCGCCGGCGGCATAAATCCTTTGGGGGACTACAAGGGCTACAAGGCTGTTGCAGAAGAAAGTTTGCTTCAGGCCGCTCCTGAAGTCGTCTTGATGCTTTCAGACAAGAATGGCGGTCCTACTCCCGCTGAAGTGTTTTCCCACCCCGCGCTCGCCGCGACACCGGCGGGTTCGAACAAGTCTCTGCTCGTACTGGATGGACCCTATATGCTGGGCTTCGGTCCTCGCACTGCACAAGCTATTCGCGAGCTGGCTCAGGCACTGTACCCCGAGCGCTTTCCTTCGAGGGGGAAGTAAAGCAGGCTCAGGCCCAACCCGGCGAGAGTTGCAATGAAAGGCGCGGCACGCGAACCAGCGAGCGGGTCAAAAATGCGATGCTTTGCAAGTAGCGCCCCGAAAAATGGTTTGCCGCCGCACATTCGAGGTCAAGATAAGCATTGAGCCGGTTCCATGCGGAAATTGGCAGATCACGCGTTTTCCATTTTTCCCGCAGCATCTCGGCGACGATCCTGTTCGCATCCGGGTTCTGGACGCGGCTGCGCTCGATTAATGCGCCTTCAATCGGTGCGACATTGAGCGACCAGCCTTTTTGTGCCAGTGCCAGGAACCAATCCAGATCCTCAAAGCGACGGATAGCTTCGTCCTGCCAGACATCGCTTTCCAGCAATTCGCGCCGGTTCATGATCACGCAGGAGCCGGGCGCGAACCAGCAGCCGGATGCAAAAGCTTCAACACTCGTCGCCCCGCGCGGAATGCGAGAACTGATCTCCGTTCCATCAGGACGAATGTCGATCCAGCCGCAGCCGGATACGATACGCTCATTCTCCGAACCGGATTTCTCAGCCGCAGCAAAACGAAGGTGAAGCGTGTCGGGAATAAGTTGGTCATCGCTATCGAGAAATGAAACCCACTTGGTTCTTGCCGCTTTCATGCCGGTATTTCGTGCTGCAGCCGGTCCACGATTTTGCGTATGACGAACGATCCGAACGGGCAGAGGTATGTTGGTTTCCGGCAAGATTGCCGGCGGTGTCGAACCATCGTCCACGATGATGATCTCGTCCGGAAAAACCTGCTGAGCAGCGACACTTGTCAGCGCTCGCTTCAGTCCCTCGGCCCGGCCATATACCGGGATGATGAGCGTCAACGGGATCGAGGATTGGCGTGGATGCACGGCGATCAATTTCTTCTGCTTCAAAAACCGTGTAACCGCGTCATCGAATCGCGACAATGGTCCGGGTAAGCTTGAGGGCGGTTTCGCACCAGGATGCGTTGAATGGAGCACAACAGAAAAGCCATGACCCAGCGATCTCTCGCCACCTATCCAAGCCTTCTCGACGCGGGCGTCGTCATTTCTGGCGGGGCGTCGGGGATCGGCGCGGAGCTGGTGCGTCAGTTCGCAAATCAGGGCGCGAAAGTGGGATTTGTCGATCTGGCCAGGCCGGAAGGTGAGGCGCTAGAAAACGAGTTACGCGCCGAGAGTCACAGCGTCCTGTTTCGCGAATGCGATGTCACGGATGTCAAAGCCTATCAAGCGGCGATCAAAGTGTTCGAACAGGCGCATGGCTCGACCGCCTGCCTCGTCAATAATGCTGCGCATGATCAGCGCCAAAAATGGGACGAAGTAACCGAAGCGTTTTGGGACAGCGCGGTCAGCGTCAATCTTAAACACGCATTCTTTGCAGCCCAGGCGGTGGTGCCAGGTATGATCCAGGCGGGTCGCGGCTCGATCATAAATCTCGGATCCATCAGCTGGATGACACTGACGCCGGACATTGCAGCCTATGCGTCTTCGAAAGCTGCCATGCACGGCATGTCGCGGACGCTTGCCAAGGAATTGGGGAAATACGGCATACGCGTCAACACGCTTGTCCCCGGTTGGGTCATGACAGAGCGACAGTTGACGAACTGGGTCGGACCGAAGGAAGAGGAACTGATCGACCAGAGCCAGGCCTTGAAAGGGCGTGTTTACACCATCGACATCGCCCGCATGGCGTTATTTCTCGCGTCCGACGATAGCTTGATGATTTCCGGCCAGGATTTCATTGTAGATGGTGGCTGGGCTCACGGCTGATCTGCAAAGCTCTCAGGGCCAGCCTTAACCAGGAGCCGCCCCGTTCGCAGTGACGAAGACTGCATAAAGCGAGGTGCGTGCAGTTATAAAAAGCCGATTGCGTTTTTCTCCCCCGAAAGTCAGATTCGACACCATTTCCGGAAGCCTGATCTTGCCGATCAGCGTTCCATCCGGGTCGAAACAATGAACGCCATCTTCCGCGCTGGCCCAAAGGCGTCCGGCGCGGTCAAAACGCATCCCATCGAAAACGCCGGAACTGCAATCAGCAAAAACGCCTTCGTCGCGGAGCATTCCGTCGCAGATTGCAAACGACCGGATATGACGCGGCCCGTTTTCTTGATGTGAAACACCCGTGTCGCCGACGAAAAGCCGGCTTTCGTCAGGGTTGAAAGCCAATCCGTTGGGACGAACCATATTGTCGATCATTCGGCGGATTTCGCAATTTTCCGAGTCCACGCGATAAACGTGACAGCCATCGAGTTCGGATGTTGCGCTTGCGCCCTCGTAATCGGAATCAATTCCGTAAGTAGGGTCGGTAAACCAGACCGAGCCGTCAGACTTCACGACCACGTCATTGGGAGAGTTGAGTCGATTTCCCTCGAATTGGTCGGCGATGACACTCACGCTGCCATCATGTTCTGTTCTGGTAACCCGACGTGTCAGATGCTCGCAGGTGACCAATCGCCCTTGACGATCAACCGTATTGCCGTTCGCGTTCTGAGAAGGGGTGCGGAATTCTGAAACCGCGCCGTTGGCGTCGTCGTAGCGCAGGATCCGGTTATTGGGGATGTCGGAGAAAACCAGATAGCGACCGGCGGCAAACCACGCCGGTCCTTCCAGCCAGCGCGCACCAGTCCACAAGCGCTCAACAAGCATGTGGGGCACGAAGCAGGACTTGAAGCGCTCATCGAGCACTTCGAAGCCTGCTCCCTCAAGATCACCAAACATGCTCCCCCCCTTCCAGCTCAGGCCGATCAGGCGACGCGATTGGCCTGCCAGCCGACGAGAGGCCTGATTCCGAGCGTGTCGAAAAGAATGTCGACAGTCATCCGGTTCACACGATTCACCGCGTCGATTGTGTTGGAGCCATTATGCGTACCCAGAACGCAATTATCCATGGTCTTCAGCGGGCTGTCATCGGGAAGCGGCTCGACCTCGAATACATCGAGACCCGCACCCGCCAAGTGACCGCTTTGCAGCGCATCAATCAGATCTGCCTCTTTGACGAGCGGACCGCGCGCGATATTGATGAGGTAGGCCCCGCGCTTCATGGCGGCGAACCTTTTGGCGTTGAACAGGTGACGGTTCTGATCGCTGAGATTGCATGCGATGATGACGACATCGCTGATCGCCAGGAGCTCATCGAAAGAAACCTGCCGCGCCTGAGCCTGGGCAAGCGATTGTGCATCGATTGGATGTTCGTCACTACCGATTACGGTCATGCCGAAGGCTGCGCAGCGCGTTGCGATAGACCGGCCGATCGACCCGAGGCCGACAATACCGACCGTCATTCCACGAAGGCTGCGGCCCGGAATCTTGAGCCAGCCGCCTTCTCGCACAGATTGATGCATGCGGTGCGAACCGCGCAACACCATCAGGAGAAGCGATAGCGCAAGGTCGGCCACCTCGTCACCGAATGCGCCAGGCGTGTTGTAAACCGGCATACCGAGATCGCGGGCGGCGACCTTGTCGATCCCATCAGTCCCAATCCCCCATTTGATCACGGAATTGAGGCCCTGCGCCTTGGCATCCGACAATGCTTTGCGCGTGATGATGTCGTCACCTGCAATCACACCTGCCATGCCCGGCAGAAGGCGCTCCATATCCGCGGCTTCGAACTGCTGACCGGGGATGACAGGCAGGACAGGCTCGACTCCGTGGGCGGCAAATTCATCTGCGAACTCGCTGAAACAGCGCTGCAGATGCATGCAAGTGATCAAAGCGCGGGTCATGATATTACCTGATTGTCGGATGGTCGGGCGCGAACGGATTCGTGTCTATTTGTTGCGAAGCCGGAACAACTCGTCAGCAAGGCGAAAATCGATCTCCTCGTCGATATCGGCTGCTTCAAGGCGGTCGATTTCGAACATATAGGGTCGCCGCCCGATGCGAGCGTGGTCGTTTACCAGCGTATCCTTGCCGAAGATGTAGATGCAGGAGTTTTCTTCATAAAGTGGCGGAAGGTCCTGAGTCCGCAACAGGATGTTCGGGTTGTGATTCACAGCGCGGGCAAGTGAATCATAGAAGCGCGTTTGAACCCGCGTCACGGAAAACAGGGTGTCGTAGACGGGGTAGTTGGCAAGGAACGTCTCGATTGCCTTGCCCACGGTTTCAGCTGTCAGAAGCGGGTTGGTTGAATGCGTTTGCAGATAGAAGTCGGCATCGACCTGACTGACATCATGCAAAAGGACGTCATTCATTGGAGTCGAGCCATCCTTTAGATGGTCGGGCCGTTCCAGAACGACGACCTGCGGATATTTCTCCGCACATTGCTCCTTGATCGTGGGCGAATCCGTGTCGATGACGATCGTATCCACGAGACCGGAACCCATGAGGGTGTCGACCATATGCTGAAACAGCGGCCGGCCATCGCCAAATGGTCTGTAGTTCTTTCCAGGCACGCGCTCGGAATTGTGACGCATCGGCATGAGGGCGGCGATTTTCGGCTTGGACGTGGTCATGGGATCCATTCGAAAAGATGTATGAGTTGCGCAACTAAGGCGTTATCCCGAAGGGCAGGCCGAAGCAAGCGACCGGCCGATGGTCTTTTGCGCCACAACTTGACCGTATCGTGACCACCATATAACTCTCCCGTCCACCCGGCTGGCCGCTTCAAGGGTTCGCCATGAAGAATGCCAGGAAGTCTGTATTTACGTTGTGCCAGTATAATGCAATGTGGATCGGTTTCCGGTGCGACCAGTAGCAAGTATGTTGGTTCGTTCAACTATCTGCCAGATGGGTTTGTAACTATTGCTTCGTAATCTTTACCGTCGTTTTGCTTCTTCGGCATTGCAATCGCGCGTTGCGGCTTTGCGTCATCGCGCGCGGCACTTGTCGACGCGCCATGATGCGCGGTTCCAACGCTCACTCGAACGCCTCGGCGAACTGAAAGACAGTTGCAAAGGGCAGGCCTGCGTCATCATCGGCAACGGGCCGTCCATGAAGGGGTTTGATCTTTCGAGGCTTGAAGGCGTGACGACCTTCTGTCTCAACCGTGGGTATCTTCTTTGGGAAGAGCAGGGGCGTAGGCCGGACTATCTGGTGTCGGTGAACAGGCTGGTGATCGAGCAGTTTTCAGATCAGTTGCAGGCGGTGGGTACGACACTTTTTACCCCTTGGCTCATGCGCCACAGTTTTGCCGCCGACAACGATGATGTGATCTTCTTCGAAGAACGCTGGGACGATGCTTTCATGAAGGATGCGCGTCAAGGTGTGGCGTCGCTCGCAACCGTCACCAACACGACGTTGCAGATCGCCTGGTATATGGGGTTCACAACTGTTGTGCTGATCGGCGTAGATCATCGTTTTTCCGCCTCCGATAAAGGCAATCCGCACGAGATGATCGTGCAGGAGGGCGATGACGCGGATCATTTCCATCCGGATTATTTCGCGGCTGGAACGCGATGGCATTTGCCGGACCTGATCCAGTCGGAGCGGGGATATCGTTTGGCCAAGCAAGTTTACGAGGCCGATGGGCGGTGCATCATCGACGCGACAGCCGGCGGACATCTGCAGATCTTCGAAAAGCGGGATCTCGAAGAAATCCTGCCCGCTTTGCGCGGTAACTCTTCTGAAAAGGTCTGACATGCAGTCGAAGGTAAGCGACGCGTGGCTCGACCTGCGCAACGGTTTGCGCATGTGGCGCATCTGGATGGCTTTTGCGAAGGAAGATATCGGCGAGCAGCATAAGCGGACCACGCTTGGCCCGCTCTGGCTTCTTGTCAACTACTTGGCTTTCGCCGGTACATTCATCTTCCTGTTTGATCGTGGACATGGCACGGCTAACTATCCGGCTCATGTCGCGATCGGCCTGATGGTCTGGTTCTTCATCATGGAAGCGCTGACGCAAGGCGTTAATCTCTTTTCGCGTGAGGAAAGCTTCATCAAGGGCACCAGCCTGCCGCTGACGATCTATATCATGCGCTTGACCCTGCAATGTGCGATCCGCGGCGGTTATGCGATGATCGGATGTCTTGCGATCCTGATTGCGACCGGTACGCCCTTTTCGCTCTCATCGGGCTGGTCGATCGTTGGAATCGCAATCGTCCTTGCAACGGCGCCGGCTGCGATCACGCTGGTCGCATTGCTTGGCGCTTATATTCCCGACAGTCAGTTTCTTGTGTCGAATGCCATGCGCATCGGCATGTTTCTGACGCCGGTTTTTTGGACGCATGAAGGATCGGGTGGCGCAAGGGCATTCTTCTATTACTGGAACCCGTTCACCTATTTTCTTGAGATTGTGCGACAACCGGTTGTCAACGGTGAGCCGGCTTGGGAAGCACTCTGGATCAGCTTGAGCATGTGCGTGGGCATCTGGGCGTTCGCGATCTTCTTTTTCACTCGGCTGCGCCGTGAAGTGGTTTTTGTTCTCTGATGGTTTCGATCAAGGTTCAGAATCTCGGTCTTACCTACCCGCTGAGGGCGTCGCTTAGTCTGGGACTGCGAGATAAGAGGCTTTTGCGCAATGATGAGCGCCTTGCCGGGGAAGGGCGCCGACGTCATGTTGTGGCGCTCAACGATATCAATTTCGAACTCGGCGCCGGTGATCGTCTTGGGCTGGTCGGTTCGAATGGCTCCGGCAAGACAACACTCCTGAAGGTCTTGGCCGGGATTTATCCGCCGTCTTCCGGTACCGTGCAGGCGGTTGGTCGGGTTGATGCCCTGTTCAACATCAATCTCGGCTTTCGGCGCGAGGCGACGGGGCGGCGCAATATCGAGTTGCGTGGATTGATCAATGGCTGGACACCGGCAGAGATCGAAAGTCGCATGGAAGAGATCATCGCCTTCAGCGAGCTTGGTGATTTCATAGACCTGCCGTTCAAAAGTTACAGCCAGGGCATGGCTGCCCGGCTGGCTTTCGCTGTTGCAACCGCGCTGGAACCGGAAATCCTCCTCATGGATGAATGGATTGGAGCAGGCGATAAGCAGTTTCAGGAAAAAGCGCGGGAGCGGATGTCGCGTATAGCCGAACAGGCAGGTATCGTTATTCTGGCCAGCCACAATCACGATCTTCTGCGCCGGGTATGCAACAAGATGCTCGAACTCAAGAACGGCCGGGTTGTGCGCTTCTACGAGAATGCCAGCGAGTTCAAGGATTGATACTATGCGGCTTTCGGTGATTACCCGCACTTATCGCCGGCCGCTTTTGCTCAAGCGTGCGGCAGCTTCCGTTACCTCGGCACGGGTTGACGATCTGGAATGGCTCATCGTCGATGATGCCGAAGAAATTGATGCTGAAACGCAAGCGATAGCAGCAGACGCGACTGCGCAGGGTGTTCAGGTGCGTCTGCTGGCCGGAAAGCGCGGCGGTCGCACAGCGGCGGCAAATCTCGGCTTGCGTGAAGCAACCGGGACCTATTTCCACCTCCATGACGATGACGACACGGTCGAACCCGGATTCTATCGCTCTACGCTCGATTTTCTGATGAGAGAGCCGCGTTATCGTGCGGTGCGGGCGATGTGTTGGCGTGTGCAGGAAACCCTGGAGAATGGGACGATGAAGACGGGACGCCGCCGCCGAGTGTATCCCGAGCGACGCACTGTATCACTCTTCGATGCCGCAGAGGTCTTTGCTTATCCACCAATCGGCTCTGTTTTTGAAAGACAATTACTTGTCGAGATCGGCGGTTTTGATGAGACTTTCGATGTAGGTGAGGATTACGATCTCCTCCTGCGTTGTCTGCAAAAGGCCGATATGGGGACAATCGGGCAATGTCTCGCAACGGTCCACGTGCGCGCGCAATCGACGGATAGTTACGCAAATTCACCGATAGAGCGGCGTTTCGCCGAGGAGGACATGCTCTTTCTCAATGCGATGGTCAGGCGCGATCTTGAAAGCGGGCGCTTTGGGCTCGGCGCACTGCTCATGCTTGGCCGAATGTCGCGGCGTCGCCGCAACCTGTTTGACTTGTTGGATACGGCCCGCAAACGTATCGGACTTTGACCCTCAGCCTCGAAGGTAGCCTTCTCGCGGTTCTGATGTCCCATTAGCTGACGATCAGGCTTCTATCCGTCGCAAAGCCAACGTCATTCGCGTTTTGGCGATCACTTCGAAGCCGTTTGCCAGCAGAAATGGCACAGCCAGACGGCCTTTTCCGTCATAATTTCCCGAACTGTCGGTCCATGTGTCGTCGAGGACGATTAGCCCGTCTGGCGAAGCACGCTCGACCAGCGTTTCTGCACATTGCAGATGCATCTGC
>JAFAGL010000103.1 GCA_023422735.1 Pseudomonadota bacterium | reverse complement strand
GTGACCTTTACAGCGTCTGCGAGAATGTTGACGCCGCGCAGCATGCGCTCGCGGGCATCACGGGAAAACTTTACTTCTTTTGCAGCCATATGCTTGCTCCTGGGCCTTGGGCCCGAATCTCAAGGTTGCGTTTGAGCGAAAAAGGCTGATCAGCCAATGATGCCCATGATGTCGGATTCCTTCATGATCAGAAGGTCTTCGCCATCGAGCTTCACTTCAGTGCCGGACCACTTGCCGAACAGAACGCGGTCGCCGGTCTTGACGTCGAGCGGAACGAGCTTGCCTGCTTCGTCACGAGCGCCCGAACCGACAGCGATGACTTCGCCTTCCTGCGGCTTTTCCTTGGCGGTATCCGGAATGATGATGCCGCCCTTGGTCTTTTCTTCGGAATCAACCCGGCGGACGACGACGCGGTCGTGGAGCGGGCGGAAATTGCTGGCCATATCCAATACTTCCTCGGTTGGATGATGTCGTTAGGTTCGAAAGAACCGGTTAGCACTCGCGCTAGGTGAGTGCTAACGCAGCGTCGAGATAAGAGGATTTAAAAAAGGAGTCAAGCCGGCGGATCAGTTTTTGATCCACAAAAAAGCCTTGCAAACCAAGGCTTCCGGGCGACCATCGGTGCCATGTGGGGGCATGTTGGAGAAAGCGCAAGAGGGGCAGCTTGATTTTCTTTCAGCTCACGCGAACAGCGTTAATTGCAGAGTGAGCGACTGCGTTCCCGCGTGACAAAATCACGCGTGAGGTGACACTGCGCGACAGTTGCGATAAGCGGACGCCTTGTGAGATCGGCGGGCATGAAAAAATCTCGTTTGATCGCTATCCCCGGTCCTTGTTTCAGAGAGCTTCATGACATCAGCGCCGAAAATGATCGCTTCGCTCGATCAGGTGTCGGGCAATTATGCCGCCATTCTTTGTGATGTGTGGGGTGTACTGCACAACGGTATCGATTCGTTTGCCCCTGCGGTGGATGCGTTGAAGGCCGCGCGCTCTGACGGAAAGATCGTGGTCCTGATTACCAATGCGCCGCGTCCTTATGCGGATGTGGAAGCACAGATTCACGGATTGGGTGTATCGCCCAATGCATACGATCGCATCGTGACGTCCGGAGATGTGACACGCGAACTGATCCGCAACGGCCCGCGCCGGCTGTTTCATATAGGCACAGAGCGCGAAATGACCTTGTATGAAGGTCTCGACGTGGAACTGGTCGAGGAATTCGAAGCGTCGGGTGTTTGCTGCACAGGCCTGTTCGACGATACGACCGAAACGCCGGAGGACTACCAGGAACTCTTGCAGCGTCTGCGTTCGCGCAACCTGCCGATGATCTGCGCCAATCCCGATATTGTGGTGGAACGTGGCCATGAGCTTGCCTGGTGCGCCGGGGCGCTGGCGCGCGATTACGGTCTGCTAGGTGGACGCACCCAGATTGCAGGCAAGCCGCATCGGCCGATCTATGAAGCAGCCTTGGCCGCGGCGTCGGAAGTTGCGGGTCTCGAAATCGCGCGCTCGGAAGCGCTTGCGATCGGCGATGGCATGCTGACCGACGTGAAGGGCGCTGTCGATAACGATGTCGATGTTCTTTATGTTTCCGCGGGGATCCATGCACGCGAATACGGGCCTTCACATACGCCCGATATCGAACAGCTCGGGCGCTTCCTCGCCAAACATGGTGCCGATCCGGTCGGCGTCATCCCGATGTTGCGCTGAGGCAATCTGGCGATGACGATCCAGCGTATCGCGACACCTGGCGACTTGCCGTCTGCTTTGCACGGCGGCGTCGTGGCGATCGGCAATTTCGATGGCGTGCATCGCGGGCACCGCAGTGTGCTTGATCGCGCGCTGGAGATTGCGCGCGAAAACCAATGCCCGGCGCTTGTTTTGACCTTCGAGCCGCATCCGCGATCCGTTTTCCGGCCAGACCAGCCGGTCTTCCGCTTGACCCCTGCGCCAGTTCGCGCGCGACTTCTGGATGCGATCGGCTTCGACGCCGTGATCGAGCAGCATTTCGACAGGCAATTCGCGTCGATGACGGCGGAGGAATTTGTCGAAGGTATTCTTCGCGATGCGCTTGGCATTCGCCATGTCGTCACCGGCGTCGATTTCCATTTCGGAAAGGAAAGGCGAGGCGGGCCCGCGTTCCTGATGAGCGAAGGTGAACGTCTCGGTTTCGGTGTCACGCTGGTCGATGCGTATCGTGATGAGAATGCCGAAGTGGTATCGTCGAGCCGTATCCGCTCGTTATTGACGGCGGGTGACGTATCCGAAGCGGCGGGTCTGCTCGGGTATCGTTTCACCGTCGAAGGAAAAGTCAGCAGCGGCAAGCAGCTTGGCCGGACGTTAGGCTTCCCTACCGCGAACATGATGCTCTCGCCCGAAAGCGATCTGGCACATGGAATTTACGCAGTGCGTTACCGTCGGCCTGATGGCTCATTGCACGATGGTGTCGCGAATTTTGGACGCCGACCGACTGTTGATGAAAACGGGGCGCCGCTGCTCGAAACATTTTTGTTCGATTTCAGCGGCGATCTTTATGGCGAAACCGCCACCGTGTCCTTTTTTGGATATCTGCGTGGCGAAGTGAAATTCGATGGTCTGGAAGCGCTTACCGCGCAAATGAAGCAGGATGAAGCGGAAGCGCGCGCGCTATTGTCAGCGGTACGGCCTTGGTCCGACATCGATCAGAAAATCGCCTTTTAGCTCTCAGCGCTTGAGCGCCAGCCCTAGCGCGACGGTTGCCCAGCCCTGGAAGATCAGGTCGATTGCCAGAAACATGCCGAGCACCCAAACGCTGTTGACGGGCCAGCCCCAGGCGATCACCAGACCGGCAATCAGCGTGACGATGCCGGACAGGACCATCCAGCCCCAATTTTCAGCTGGGCGTGCTTGAAAGCCCACCCATATGCGCGCTGCTCCGCTGGCAACAAGCGCTGCCGCAAGGAACAGAGTAAGGAAGGCAGAGGCCAGAAGAGGGTTGATCAAAGCGGCCAGTCCGGCCAGCGCATAGATGATCCCGCCGACGACCCACCAAGCGAAGCTCGTCCAGGTTTTCACCGAAAACGCATGCGCGATCTGGATCCCGGCGCCGATCAGCATCAGGATGCCGACTGTGTAAACGGACGCAACCGTTGCTACCAGCATGTTCAGGAACGCCATGGTACCAAGCAGGATCAGCGCAATTCCAAGCGCCAGGAACCAGCCCCAGCGATGCCGTAATTCACTGATCGCGAGGCGACCGCGAGGATCAAATCCCGGGGCATTTGGGTTTGTGGAGGGGGAGGAAGGCGGAAATGACGTCGGCATTGCTGAAATCCTGCTGCAGGTCGCGAAATCCGATGCCAGCAGTTTTGTTCCGCTTGGCGCCGGAGGCAAGAAGGACATTGCCATAAACTTACCGCTTTATTTGAGAGACACGCTTGGTTAAGAACGCGGGCATGACAACGCATCTGCCCTTGATTGCGATACGAATTATTGGCCCGGCCTTCCGGGCGGCCTGAGGCCACCGGAAGCTCCGGGATTTCTGCGCGTCACACACCGCGCCCTTCTTTGAACCGCCTGAACCCTTTATCGCCGGCACTGCCAGCGTTCGCTTTTCCAGATGGCCTTCCACATGTCCGATACGCCTGAAACGCTCGATTATTCCAAGACACTCTACTTGCCGCAGACCAATTTCCCGATGCGCGCCGGACTGCCGGAGAAGGAGCCGCAGATCGTGGCGCGCTGGCAGGAGCTCGACCTTTACAAGCGCCTGCGCGAGAGCGCGGCCGGCCGGCCGAAATATGTGCTGCATGACGGACCGCCCTATGCCAATGGCACGATCCATATCGGCCATGCGCTGAACAAGATCCTGAAGGACGTCATCACGCGCTCCTTCCAGATGCGCGGCTATGATTCCAACTATGTGCCGGGCTGGGACTGCCACGGCCTGCCGATCGAATGGAAGGTCGAGGAGGAATACCGCGCCAAGGGCCGCGACAAGGACGCGGTGCCGGTGCTCGACTTCCGCGCCGAATGC
>JAFAGL010000013.1 GCA_023422735.1 Pseudomonadota bacterium | reverse complement strand
GCATCAGTCAGATCGTTGCGCAGTTTTTGCTGATCTATCTTTTCTCGTTTCGAAACTTCGCGGTCGGAACGGCTTATTCGCGCACCGAGCCGGCGCAAGCCGCCTTGTTTGGCCTGCTTTTTCTGTCGGAAACAATCAGCGGCGGGGTATTTGCGGCAATCGCCATTTGCGTGATCGGCGTGATGCTGATTTCGGTCGCCCATACGGCTGTGACGCCGCGCTCGCTAATCATGTCGGTATTCCAGCGCACGAGCCTGATTGGGCTCGCCTCGGGCGCGGCGTTTGGCGTGGCTGCCGTCGGCTACCGTGCCGCCTCTCTTGCGCTGGGCGGCCCCAATTTCGTGGTTCAGGCCGCTGTCACGCTTGTGTTCACGCTGGTGATGCAAACGCTGGTGATGTTTGCCTGGATGATCCTTGTGGATCGCAGCGAATTCGATCGCCTGCGCAGAGCCTGGAAGCCGGGACTGTTCGTTGGCGCCACCGGCGCGACGGCCTCTTTCGGTTGGTTCGCTGCCATGACGTTACAGCAGGCAGCCGTGGTCAAGGCGCTCGCGCAGGTGGAGATGATCTTCGCCTTCGCCGCAGCCGTGTTCTTCTTCAAGGAGCGCATCAACCGGCTTGAAGTGGCCGGTTGCGTGCTGATCGTCGCCGGGATCCTGGTGCTGGTCCTGCTTGGTTAAGCCCTAAGGCACGATCAAGGTGCCCGCGCCATGCTCGGTAAAGAGTTCGAGCAGCACCGCATGGGCGGTCTTACCGTTGAGGATGACCACGCCTTCCACACCGCGCTCGATGGCCTCGATGCAGGTTTCCACCTTGGGGATCATGCCGCCCGAAATCGTGCCGTCCTTGATCAGCGCATGTGCATCCGCAACCGTCAGCTTCTGGATCAGGTTCTTGTTGCGATCGAGAACGCCCGGCACATCGGTAAGGAACAGCAGGCGACTTGCATGCACCGCCCCTGCAATCGCACCGGCGAATGTATCGGCATTGATGTTGTAAGTGTTGCCTTGGCGATCCGGCGCGACGGGCGCAATGACCGGGATCATTTCGGAACGGGCGAGAAGATCAAGCAGAGTGCGATCAACCTCCACCGGTTCGCCGACAAATCCGAGATCCAGAACGCGTTCGATATGCGAATCCGGATCGGTGATCGTTTTGCGCGCTTTTTCGGCAAACACCATGTTGCCGTCTTTGCCGCACAGCCCGATTGCCCATTCGCCTTCCTTGTTGATGAGCGCGACGATCTCCTTGTTGATGGATCCCGCCAGCACCATTTCGACGATCTCGACGGTTTTCGCGTCGGTAACCCTCAAACCACCCTCGAATTTGGACTCGATGCCCATCTTGGTGAGCATCGCACCGATCTGCGGACCGCCGCCGTGCACGACGATCGGGTTGACGCCGGATTGCTTCAGCAACGCGATATCGCGAGCAAAAGCCTGGCCGAGTTCCGCGTTGCCCATGGCGTGGCCGCCATATTTGACGACAACGGTCTTGTTTTCGTAGCGCTGCATATAAGGCAGAGCTGCTGAAAGAAGACGTGCTTGTTCTTCCGGGTTGTCCATGATGAAACTCTGTCTCGCGTGATCAGGCAGCGGGCTTCTAGCGCGAAACGCGCTGTGATCAAACCGGAAGCTGTGAAAATGCCAGGCTGAGTTCAGCGCGCGTTGTCAAAAAGCCAAGTGGCCCTATAACACTTGCTCATGTGCTCCCGGATAATCGGCGGATGACGCCCGAGGAAATTACAAAGCTCATTTTACGAACCTCGATGAAAGATCGGGAGGCCTTCGATCTTTTATATCGCAACACCTCGGCGAAACTCTACGGTGTTTGCCTGCGTATATTGAATGATCGAGCGGAAGCCGAAGAAGCGCTTCAGGAAGTTTTCGTGAAAATCTGGACGAGGTCGGATCGCTTCGCGGCATCCGATTTGAGCCCGATCTCCTGGCTGGCGGCAGTTGCACGCAATCATTCGATTGATCGTTTGCGTGGCAGGAAGGTCAAAACGACGGCGATCGACGACGCTTTCGCGATTGCCGATGATCGGCCGACGCCGGAAGCCCAAGTCGTTGCCGGTGGCGAAAAGGCGAGGGTCGAGGCCTGTCTGGATGAGTTGGATGACGATCGTGCAGCGGCTGTTCGAGGGGCTTATCTCGATGGATACAGCTATCTGGACCTCGCGGCACGTCACGATGTGCCGTTGAACACAATGCGAACCTGGCTGCGCCGCAGCCTGATGAAATTGCGGGAGTGCATGGAACGATGAATCGGGAAGGCGGAATGGAGCAAGAACCGGAAGGCGATGACATCATCGCCGCCGAGTATGTTCTTGGCGTCCAAACCGCTGAGGAGCGTCGTGAAATCGCACGGCGGGTCGAAACGGATCGGGTCTTCGCAAGACTGGTGGATGACTGGGAACGGCGTTTTGCGTCGTTAAGTGCCTCGGTTGCCGAAGTCACGCCGCCAAGCAGCGTGAAGCGGCGGATCGATGCCGGTTTGTTTGATTCATCCGATGGCGTGAGGGCGTCTGCTGGCGGCTTCTGGGACAGCGTGGCGTTCTGGCGAACGATCGCGATCGCGTCGCTTGCCGGACTGGTGGCCTTTGTCGTCACCCCGTTTGTTACCGCGACGAATCCCCAAGGCTCGCACCGAATGGTTGCGTCACTCGCCGCAGAAGGCAGCGATGTGCATTATATGGCTTTGGTCGATGATAATGAGATCGGCTTGTCGCATATGTCGGGCCTGCCGGCGCAGGGCCAGGTTTTCGAGCTCTGGATCATCAAAGGTCAGAATGCACCCGAATCGCTCGGTGTCGTACCGGTTGGCGAAACCGTGCGGATCGAATTGCCACGCACCGTCGTGGAAGCCATGAAACGTGGCGATACATTTGCGCTCAGCCTTGAGCCGACAGGCGGGTCACCGACCGGGCAACCGACGGGGCCAGTTGTTGCAGCCGGTGGTTTGATCGGAATATAGAATAAATTTCGAAGAATTTGAAACTTCGTGTGAAATGCCCCCGTACTTCCTTCTGGCTAACCCAATAAAGGGAACCCAAGAGGAGATTACATCATGAAAGCAATTAAAGCTTCATTGTTGGCTGCAACACTTCTGTTTAGCTATTCTGCATATGCGCAAGATAACCCTATGGTGGGTGGCGCTGCGATGTATGCCGACAAAAATATTGTCGAAAACGCAGTGAACTCCAAAGACCACACCACGCTGGTCGCAGCCGTCAAGGCCGCCGGTCTGGTCGACACGCTTTCCGGCGAAGGTCCGTTCACGGTTTTTGCACCGACCAACGCAGCGTTCGAAATGCTCCCGGCCGGCACGGTGGACGATCTCCTCAAGCCCGAAAACAAGGAAAAGCTGACAAAGGTGCTGACCTGCCACGTGGTTGCGGCCGATGCGATGTCATCAGCGATCGGCAAGATGATTTCCGATGACGGCGGCGAACATGACGTGAAGACCGTTGGCGGTTGCGTGTTGAAGGCCAAAATGGACGGCGACAAGCTCACCTTGACGGATGAAAACGGCCGCGTCGGCGTCGTGACCATAGCCGACGTGAAGCAATCGAATGGCGTCATTCACGTAATTGACCACGTTCTTCTGCCGAAAATGTAATCGGCAGTATCGGGAGCGCGCTGCTGTTGTCCCACTGGGCGCGCGCCCGGCCCCGCAGATCGTGATGGTCTGCGGGGCTTTTTCACGAGCGGATTCGCTCGCCGCCATGGGAAACATTGCCTGTGGCGCCTGGTTCTCTCAAGATTGGAGGTACCGCATGTTGAAGCGGGATTTTCTCAGGAACGGCAGCGCAAGCCTGGTGCTCGGCGCGATTGGCTTGGGCATTGTTCCCAGATTTGCCGCACCGGCCCGCGCGGCCGCTTCGGATGCAGACTTTCCGGTTATGAAAAGCGATGCACAATGGCGCACGCAGCTTTCGCCGCAGGCATATTCGATTTTGCGTCAGCAAGGCACGGAGCGCGCGTTCACAAGCGCTTTGAACGATGAGCATCGCCCGGGCATGTTCCATTGCGCCGGATGCGACAATGCGGTGTATAATTCAGAAACAAAATTCGATTCCGGCACCGGATGGCCGAGTTTCTGGACAGCTGTCTCCGGCGCAATCGGCACTTATGAGGATCGGTCACTCATGATGCTGCGTGTCGAATGCCATTGCGCGCGATGCGGCGGGCATCTTGGCCACATCTTCGACGACGGGCCGAAGCCGACCGGCAAGCGACACTGCATTAACGGCGTCGCAATGACATTCAAGCCGGCTTGAGCCGCATATAATTGCGGCTCGGCGTGACGATCAAAGTCCGGCGGCTGCCGTCAATATGGCCTGGCGAACGTCGTCCAGCCCGTCCCCCTTTTCCGACGATGTCGCGAGCACCTGCGGGAACGCGGCAGGGCGCTTTTTGATTTTCTCGGTGGTTTCGCCGATAAGCTTGGCCACGCCGGGCGTTTTCAATTTGTCCACCTTGGTCAAGACGATCTGGTAGGACACAGCTGCCTTGTCGAGCAGCGCCATGACCTCCTCGTCTTTTTTCATGATGCCGTGGCGGCCATCAATGAGGAGATAGACTCGCTTTAGTGTCACGCGACCCTTCAGATAATCGAAGACCAGCTTGGTCCAGCGATCGACTTGCTCCTTGGGTGCTTGGGCAAAGCCGTAGCCGGGCATGTCCACCAGCGCCATGGGCGGCAGGTCGCCTGCCTCGCCTGAATGGCCGTCCGGCACGAAATAGTTCAGTTCCTGGGTGCGGCCGGGTGTGTTCGAGGTGCGCGCCAGCCCTTTCTTGGCGACAAGCGCGTTGATCAGCGACGATTTGCCGACATTCGAGCGGCCGGCAAACGCGATCTCCGGCGGCCCTTCGGGCGGCAGGAACTTCATGGCGGGCACGCCGCGAATGAAAATCCAGTTGGAGGGGAAAGGCACTGCGGCGACTTCTTGCGGCTGGTCCGTTTCGGTCATTGTGCGCGCTCCAGAAGATCGATGTCGGCGCCGCGTATGGCATCGAGGTTGCGGGTGATGCGGTCGACTGACCAGTTCCACCAGGCAAGCGCAAGCAGGCGCTCGACGATTTCGGCGTCGAAACGCATCCTTACAGATTTGGCGGGATTGCCGGCGACGATCGCATAGGGCGGCACGTCGC
>JAFAGL010000327.1 GCA_023422735.1 Pseudomonadota bacterium | reverse complement strand
CACCCGCTGCAAGGCACCCGAGAATGGCGAGAAAGATGCCGCTGTCCTGCCCTGCCATGAGATTGCCGGCAATGATCGCGGACAAGGACACCACGCCGCCGACCGACAGGTCTATGCCTTCGCGACCGCCCAGAATGACGAGGTTCTGGCCCGCCGCGACGATGCCCATCAGGGCGGCAACAATCAGCAATCGCAGGATCTGCTGGCCCGACGCGAAGCCGGGAGACAGCGCCTCGCCCAAAAGAAGAAGGACCAGGATCAGAACCAGGGCGATCGCCAAAGGCGATTTGACGATGTCGCTGACCGAAAAGCTCATCGACGGGCCCTCCGTCCAACGAGAATGCCGGCCATCAGCGCCAGCAGGATCGCTACGCCCTGCACGAGATTCTGCCATTCGGACGGGGTTCCGACGAAGAACACCAGCGAGCCGATCAGGCCGATGATGAGAGCGCCGATCACCGAACCGGTGACGGTGCCGAAGCCGCCCGCAAGCGCGGTGCCGCCGAGCACGACTGCCGCAACGGAATTCAGCGTCATCTTGCCGCCCACCAGAGGATCGCCGCTGGCCGTATCGCCGGTGATGCAAAAGGCGGCGAGCGCTGCAAACAATCCGCACAAAGCATAGCCTTGCAAGCGGATACGGGTGACCGGCAGTCCGCTCTGATACGCGGCCTGCTGATCATCGCCCACGCTCAAAAGACGGACGGTCAGCCGCGTACGCGCCAGAAAAACAAGCAGGATCGCGAGTACGATCACGGCATAAAGCACAAAGGGCAATTCGAGGATGCGCCCGCCATAAGTGCGCCAAAAGGCGGTCGGCGCGGGCGTGCCCGCCACCGGCATGACGTAAAGCGCAAGACCCGTGAAGAAGATCGAGGTCGCAAAGGTTGCAACGATCGCCTGCAAGCGTAGCGCGGCGACGACGAGACCATTGACGATGCCGCAAGCAAGCCCGACCAGCAAACCGATGCCAAGCCCCGCAATCACGGCACCGGTACCGCCACCCATGGCTGTCATCGCCGCAATGATCGTGACATTGACGAGCGACACGATCGCGCCGGCGGACAGATCGATGTCACCGGCATAAACAACATAGGTCTGCGCGACCGCCAGCAGCATCAGCGCGAGATAGGTCTTCACCAGCCCGGTGAGGCCGATCACGCTGACGCTGCGTGGTTGATAAAACCCGTTAAGCGCGAGCAGAACCACCAGAATGATGAGCGCTGGCAGAAAAGGAAAGCGTTCGATGGCGCGCTTGAAGCCATGGCCCTGGCTTTTCGGAGGTGCAGCGACAAGATCGGTGGTCATGCTGCCTCATACGCGGCTTGATAAAGATTATAGCGAGTGCGCTCGGGACCGGACAATTCTCGCGTGACCGCCCCGCCATTGAACACGAGGATGCGATCGGCATTGCCGAGCAGTTCGGCATCTTCGGAAGAATACAACACGATCGCCATGCCGTCCGCGGCAAGCTTTCGGATCAGCTGAAACAGATCCGTTTTGGCCGACAGATCGATACCCTTTGTCGGATCATCCAGCAAAAGCACGTCGGGCCGATCGATCAGCCAGCGGGCGATCACGATCTTCTGTTGGTTGCCGCCCGAAAGCGACGAAATCGGATGGTTGAAGCTTGCGAATTTAGTGCGCAGGGCTTCAAGCGCCGGAGATGCCTTCGCTTTCAAAGCCGAAGGTGATGCAATGCCCAATCCCTTGCGCAGAGCATGGATCGGCGTGACATTTTCAAGGATCGGCCGCCCGGTGATGACGCCGTCGCGCCGCCGGTCACCGGACACATAAGCAAGGCCGTTGCGGATCGCGCTACGCGGATTCGCCACATCAAGCTTTCGGTCATGGAGCGTAACAGCTCCAGAAGTCGGCGGACTGGCACCAAACAAAGCCCGCAAAAGCGAGGATTGGCCTTGGCCGTGCAAGCCACCGAGCCCCAGAATTTCCCCGGCGGCGACCTGAAACGTCACATTCTGGAAGCCGGAGCCGGACAGGCTTTCTGCTGCCAGGACGGTTTTGGCATCAATGGCAATCGCTGTTTTTTCATGCGGTTGGGCGGCCGCAAGCGTTTCCTCTCCCCCCACCATCAGGCGGATCACTTCGCTTGCGTCGGTGTCGGCAATGCGCCGGGTAGCGACCGTTTCGCCATCGCGGATAACCGTGACGCGATCTCCCAAAGCGAAGATTTCATCCATGCGATGCGAGATGAAAACGATGGAACGTCCTTCTTCGCGCAGCTCGCGAAGGATGTCGAAGAAGCGCTCGACCTGCGCACGGTCCAGTGCTGAAGTGGGTTCGTCAAAGATCAGGATCGGCGCTTCAGACGACAACGCCTTCATGATTTCCACCAACTGCCGCTGGTCGGGCCGCAAGGTTTCAACCGTGGCGCCCGAATGAAACCCTTCGCCCGTCACGCCTTCGAAAAGATCGATATAGCGCTGCGCCTTTTCCTGCAGCGCCTTGCGGTCGACAAAAACACCGCCCGGCAGATCAGACAGCAGAATGTTTTCAGCCACGCTGCGATGCGGCGCGAGGCTGAGTTCCTGATAGAATATCCCGATGCCAAGCTTGCGTGCCGATTCCGGGCCGGAAATCACCATGGGCTGTTCTTCGATCAGCAACTGCCCATCATCCGGCCGCACGCTGCCGGCCACGATCTTGCACAAAGTGGATTTGCCCGACCCATTCGAGCCGATCAGCACATGCACCTCACCGGCTTCGACTTCGAGATCGCCGCGACGCAGCGCCTTTGTGGCACCATAGGTCTTGCTGACGGCTTTGGCAGTCAATCTGGCCAAGAACACGGTCCCTTATTCCAGAATGATCGAAAATCCGGGCGTGGATTTCAGGGCCGCAAAAGGCCCGCTTGTTTCAAGCGGACCTTGCGATGCGGCTGTCGATCACACGCTTACTTGAAAAGCGCTTCCGCATCTTCGATCGAAAGCTGGCTGGTATAGGAGTAATAGCCAGGCTTGCCTTCGAGCTGCTTCACCGCTTCTTCAAGATTGGAAGAATCGATGAACGGGATCGGCAGATACATCGCGTTCTTATACTGGCCCGCTTCCGCCGGTTCCTTGAGTTCCTTGCCTTGCAGCATCGGGATCGCGACATTCAGGGCCGAAGCCATCACGCCGGGAGGATTGACGGTCGCGCCTGAATTCAGCTTGTCTTCGGTCCACAGATCGATGAAGTCCTTGCGGATCTCGCCGGTTGCGGCGATCTGATCGGTCTTGCCCGCATCCATGATCGACTTCCACGCGCCTGCCGCCATGCCGTCCTGCACAAGCACGCCGTTGATGTCGGGATAGGTCGCCAACAGATTCTGCATGGCCTGCTGGCCCTGCGCCTGATCCCAATTCGCATTCACCTCGTTGACGAGTTTGATATCGGGATGCTTTTCCAGCACTTCCTTATAGCCGGAAACGCGCAGCTCGTTGGCCGGATGGCCGGCGACGCCGTTGATGGCGACGACATTCCCCTTGCCATCCAGCGTTTTGGCAAGCCATTCGGCACCCGCTGCACCATAAGCCTTCTGGTCGATGCCGACATAAAGCGCATCGGGAGACGAGACTTCAGCATCGGTTGCGATGACCAGAATGCCGGCTTCCTTGGCTTGCGCGAAAACCGGGTCGAACGCCGTCGGGCTGTTCGGGTTGATGATGATCGCGTCAACGCCCTCGGAAATGAAGTTGCGCACATGCGCGATCTGACCGGGCACGTCGACATTGGCGCTTTGCACCACAACTTCGACATTGACGCCCTTGTCCTTCCACGCTGCGGCGGCCGCTTGCGCTTCCTCGATCATCTGGGTGCGCCATTCGGACCCGACCCACCCGTTCGACAGGCCGATCTTGAAATCTTCCGCCTGCGCCGCGAATGCGGTGAGCGCCACGGCCGCGACCGCGCCAAGCGCGCGCGCAAAATTCTTCTTCATTCTTTCCTCCCAAGAGAATGCCTCGATAAATGCACGATATGCGCGAATGAAATCGATTTCAATCGCGGATTTCATCGCGATTTTGGGAGGGTCGAACTCTCAGGCCATACAGTCGTTGATGACTTGTCGCTGGCTTGGGAAACGATATGCGCATCGCAAGTTTCAACATCAACAATGTCAACAAACGTCTGCCAAACCTGCTTGACTGGCTGGAAGAAACGCAGCCCGACATCGTTTGTCTGCAGGAGTTGAAAGCGGAGCAACGCGCCTTCCCACTCGCGGCGGTAGAGACAGCCGGCTATGGCGCGGTCTGGAAAGGCCAAAGGAGCTGGAACGGGGTCGCAATTCTCGCGCGCGACACGCAGCCGATATTGACGCATGACTTTCTGCCCGGCGACAAGACCGATACCCAAAGCCGGTATATCGAAGCCGCCATACGCGGGGTTCTGGTGGCATCAATCTATGCGCCGAACGGGAATCCGCAGCCGGGGCCGAAATTCGATTACAAGCTCCAATGGCTCGCCAGGCTGCAACGCCATGCCACCCGGTTGCGCAGAACCGGCGCGCCCATGGTTCTGGCCGGCGATTTCAACGTTGCGCCGACCACCATCGATATTTATCCAACCCGCTCATGGGATGATGACGCACTCATCCAGCCGGAGAGCCGCGCAGCCTTCCGCAAGCTGGTTGGCCGAAGCTGGACCGATGCGTTGCGCGCGCTGCACCCGGACGAACGCATTTATACATTCTGGAGCTATCTGAGGAACCGCTTCTTGCGCGACGCGGGCCTGCGGTTGGACCATTTTCTGCTCACCGCCGATCTGGCACAGCAGCTGACACGTGGCGATGTCGACCGGCAGGTGCGCGCAAAAGCCAATGCCAGCGATCATGCACCGGTCTGGATCGAACTTGAGCGCTGAGTTTAACCGACCAGCATTTATCTTTCGGACTGATCCAGCGGGAATGTCGCGTCACCGCTTTCCTTTTCCGACAAGGGACGCGGGTCGGCACTCACCATGCCATCATTCGTGCCACCCTTGTGCTTGTCTTCGCTTTGGCCGCGCGCATCCCGCTCGGCTTGCGCGCCCCCCGCGCTTCCTGGATCAGGCTTCTTGTTTTCCGCCGCTTTCTGGGAAACCGTGTCGGTTTCATCGGGCCTTTGCGTGTCTTTCAAAATGCGCGCGCCGGTTTCGCGATGGTTCTCAACCATGGGATTTTCTCCTTTCCGGAGAAAATCGGGCTCCGGGAAATAGTTCCGGAATTTTATCGTTCCGGAAAATCGGTTTCGGACTTGGCTTCCCCGGCGCCGGTTCCGCGACCTTCTGGAGCACCAAGCGTTGCATCAAGGCCGGTGCCGGAACCGGTGTCGGCATCGGCGCCCGGACGACGAAGATGCGGGGCGGCTTCAAGGACCAGCGGCTTCAGGCCTTCGCCGCCTGCATCCAGCATCGCGAACAGCTTGGTGCGCATGCGCGGTTCCCAGAACTTGTTGATGTGGATCGCCACACCTTCCGGCCCATCCTCTTTCGGCTGGCTTTCGAAGAAAGTGGCGATCTGGTTGGCCATATAAATCAGTTTCTGATCGGTCTTCATCTTTTCAGGCTCGCACCGGTTCGACCGCATCGTCCGAAACGCGCTCGGGATGGGTGAAGACGTCAAATTCATCGCCGCGCACCAGGGCGATCAGCGTCAGGCCAGCCTCCTGTGCCGTGCGGATCGCCAATGCGGTGGGCGCCGAGACGGCGATGATGAAGGGCGCGCCGATGGCGGCGGTCTTCTGCACCATCTCCACCGACACGCGGCTGGTGACGACAACCGCGCCGTTGCTGCCTTGGACACTTTGCGCGGCCAGTGCGCCGGCCAGCTTATCCAGCGCATTGTGGCGTCCGACATCTTCACGCGCCGCAATAATGCCTTTCGCGGGCTGATAGAAGCCGGCAGCGTGCACCGCGCCGGTCTTTTTATGCAGCGCCTGATGTTCGGACAGCACGCGCACGGCGTCCGTAATCTGCTCCGGCGAAAGCTCAAGCGTGCCATGTGTATGCGGCACACTGCGCATGGCCTCCTCGATCGACTCGATACCGCATAACCCGCAGCCGACAGGCCCAGCCAAGCGGCGGCGGCGGGCCTGGAAGCGGGTGTTGGCCTGATCTTTCAGCCGGATCTGGATGTCGATGCC
>JAFAGL010000301.1 GCA_023422735.1 Pseudomonadota bacterium | reverse complement strand
TTTCTGCGGTGACGGCCGTGGTCAGCACGACGAAATCACTGCGTCCGAGGACGTCGGCCAGTGGCAACAGGGTCGCGCCGGGCTGCATGGCGCTCGCATCGAGCGCCGGATCGGCAACCAGCACGCGGGCCCCGAATGCGCCGAGCAACTGGCCAAGGTAGCGCCCCACCCGGCCATATCCCACCAGGCCGACGGTGGCCGAGGCGAGTTCCATCCCCATCTCGGGCGTGGCGGCGCGGTTCTGGTGGAAGGCCGCATCATAGTGGGATAGCCGCCGCGCGGCGGCAAGGATCAATGCGATTCCATGCTCGGCGGTGGATTCCACGTAGCCTGGCTGGGCCGCGACCACCAGGACGCCGGCGTCGCTTGCTGCTGCGAGATCGACCATCGAACAATCGACGCCCGAGCGCAGGATCGCGACCAGGCCGGGCAAGGCGGCAATCTCTGCCGAGCCCAACCGCGTTTCGCGGTCGAGCACGACAAACGGTGCGTTGCCCACGAATTCGACCAAAGCCGACCCGGCCAGGCTGGACGGGCCGGGATTGAGCGTCACATCGCCGAGAACCGTCAACTGATTAAGCGCCGCTTCACCGAACCAGTATTCGCGGGCATCCGACTTGTGGGTCAGGACGATGCGCGGCGCGATCATTGCCACGCTTTGGGATGGATTGTCTGGAGGATGGCGGCCGGCGGCGGCGTGAGGATCTCGCATTGCAGGCGATAGGCGTCGACGGTGGCGACCGTATCCGGCCACAGCTCGGCGCTTGTTTCGCGCCAGCGGTCGGCAATCGTCCCGACGCGGTCTGACTCTGCGATCTCGATCATGATGGCAGTTTCCGGCAGGAATATCTGGCGGCTGGCCTGCAGGGCGGTCTTGGTGCCGCTCAGGTCGCGGTTACAGCGCAGGACATGGAAACCGCAGACGCCGTCCCATGACAGCACATCCTTGGCGACGGCCTCCATGCGGGCAGTGTCCAGCTGGGCATCCCCAAGGTCGAGCCGGGCCACGATCGCGTTGCCGCCTGCCTGCAGACTCCGGCTGGCGACGACGTCGCAAACGCCGCGATAGTTGTTTAGGAACTGCGACGTCGATTGCTTCGACCATTGCGTCGGTGCATTCAGCCGCGCTTTGTAGTCGGGGCCGGTCAGCACCTCCGCGCCGGCCAGCTCATAAAGTGTGAAGTAGCGGATCGCCGCATCGATCGCTTCATAGCGCCTTCCGCGCAGGAAACCGGGAATGCCGATGCGCTCGGGCATGTGCTCGCGCGTATGCCAGGCGTTGAATTCGGCATCGTAGTCTTCGACGATATCGTTCCAGATTGCGATCGAAAGCGGTCCAAGCAAATCAAAGTCCTTCCGTGACAGGGGGTAGATTTCGAATAAAGGCGTCGACGTCGCGCCTCGCGGCAAGCGCCTTTTCGTGCGGTGACAGATGGCGATACGCCTGCGCCGGAACTTCGTATTCGATGTCCGAAATCCCATGCAACCGACGATAGAAATCGGCGATCGGCAGGCCGCCGGTACCCAGTTCGAGGCGGCCTTCCCGCGCTTCCACGCGCAATGCGTCGTTCCTCGCGCTGGCAGGGTGAAGCGGGGCATCGCAGATTTGTGCCAGAGCGATGATTTCCGGTGATATGCCGTCGAGCGCAGAAAGAGGGTCTTGCGCACGACACAGATGAAGCAGGTCGAGTGTGAGGCAAGCTGCGGCAGAGTTGGCCTGTCGCACACAGTCCAGGGCGCCGGCCAGATTGCGAACGGCGCTGTAGGGGATGTGTTCAAAGGCCAGACGAAGCCCGGCTGGCTCGGCCAACGCGCAGAATTCGGCGAATTTGTCGCTGACCGCCTGGTGCGGGAGGTCGAAGGCGTTGACCACGAGGATCGGTGCGCCGGCCCGCTGCGTGGCATCGACGACCCGCGCCATCGTATCCATGTCGAGATGCGGGTTGATCTGGTAGCAGGTGACGTTGGAGAGGGCGACGCCGGCCTCTTCTGCCGTACGCGCCAAAGTTGCGGGATCGGCCGCGGCAATATCGGCGACGACATCGCGGCCCGCTGCCGAGCGCGGGGTCAAACGAACCCCGCATCGCTTAAATCCTGCGGCTGCCGCCGCCGCTACCGTTTCTCGCGGCGTTGCGTCGAGTGTCAGGTATCCCAGGACGAGATCGTTCATCAGGCTTCCGCCGATGCTGCAGGCTTGCGAGCACGCCGATAGCCGCGCCAGACAACGAACAGCGTCAGAGCGACCGCCACCAGCATGAGCCCGGCAGTCGTCGGGTTGCTGACCATCGCGACCGGGTCTCCCCGGGCGATCGCCAGAGCGCGGCGGAGATACTGCTCCATGAGCGGCCCGAGAATGAAGCCGAGGATCAGCGGTGCCGGCTCGAACCCGCGCCGGCGCATGACGAAGCCGAGAAGACCGGCTGCCGCCATGGTGACAACGTCGAGCGGGTTGTTGTTGATCGAGTAAACGCCCAGGCACATCAGCACGATGATCGACGGCATTAATACCTTGCGCGGAATGCTGAGCACCTTCACCCACAGGCCGATCAGCGGCAGGTTGAGAACGACCAGAAGAACGTTGCCGATCCAGAAGCTCATGATCAGCGACCAGAACATCACCGGCTGTTCGGCTACGAGGCGGGGACCTGGCTGAATGCCGTGCATGATCAGCACGCCCAGAAGCAGCGCCATGGTGGCATCGCCCGGAATGCCCAGCGACATCGTGGGAATGAACGCCGTCTGTGCTGCCGCGTTATTCGAGGTTTCAGGCGCCACGACGCCTTCCACCGCGCCCTTGCCGAAGCGTTCCGGCGTCGAAGAAATGTTCTTCTCGATGGCATAGGACATGAAGGAGGCGATGTTGGTGCCGGCGCCCGGAAGCGCGCCGACGAATGAGCCCAGCCCGGTTGCGCGCAGCATGGGGCCGATCGAGCGTTTCAGATCATCCCGTGATGGCAGCATCGATCGCATCGTGATCTTGTGCGTGGGCGGAGGCGTTCCCCGGCTTGCCAGATTGGAGATGATCTCGGGGATGCCGAAGAGACCGATGGAGAGGGCCACCATGTTGATTCCGTCGGCGAGATAGAGCGAGCCGAATGAGAACCTGCTCTGACCGGTCTGGACATCGGTGCCCACAAGGCCAAGCAGGATGCCGGCCACGACCATGGCGATGCCCTTGACCGGGCTGCCCTGTGCGAGCGTCGAGGAAGCCACCAGACCGACCAGCAGCAGCGCGAAATAGTCCGCCGCGGTCATCTTCAGGCCGATCGCGGCGATCGCGGGCGCCAGAATGATCATCAGGATGATACCGGCGGCAGCGCCGAAGAATGACCCGACCGTGGTGAGGAACAGCGCCAGGCCAGCCTTGCCCTGTCGCGCCATCGGATAGCCGTCCAGGCATGCCACCGCGCTTGAGGGGCTGCCGGGAAGATTGAGTAGGATCGAGACGGTCGAGCCGCCGTAAAGGGTGCCGTAGTAGACGCCCGCCAGCATGATCAGAGCGTAGGACGGCTCCATATGAAAGCTGATCGGCATCAGCATGGAAATGGCAGCGAGCGAGCCGATCCCAGGCAGGACGCCGACGAAGGTACCGAGTGTCACGCCCAGCAGGCAGTACAGAAGTGCGGTCGGCTCGAGCGCCGCAGCCAAGCCGATCGAAACGCCTTCCCAAGCGGTCATGGCATCACCTTCATGGGGAGTTGGAGACCAAGGATGAAAACTAGATAGATGAAGGCAAGAAGGCCGATGGCAAACAGCGCAAAGCCCATGATGGACTTGAAACGAGCCAGCACCGCGATCAGCGCGCATGCTGCGAGAACCGCGCCGAATATGCCTGTGATCGGCGCGAGGGCCGCGAAAGCGCAGATCGCGCCGAGGGTCAGGACGAGAGAGGTCCAGATGCTGCTGTTATCCGGCTCACCATTAATCGCAATCGCTTCCTCGTCGGCGATCGATTCGGGCTGGATGGTGCCGCCGGACCGGCGCGCCGCCATAACATCGAGACAGGCGATGCCGACACCGAAGACAAGAAGCATGATGCCGCATCCCAGCGCCATCATGCCCGGTCGCGCATCACTCGCATCGGCGAACCAGCGCGTGTAACTGTAGACGCTGACCCAGCCGCCGAGGGCGGCGATGACGAGTCCTGGTATAGCCGCGTTCACAGGGCCATCTCCTTTTCCCGGACCGCCGCTCCGTCGCGTACGACCACCTGTCCGGCCAACTCGTAGACCGATTCCACGAGCTTCATCGTATGCAACTGATCGGAGATGTCTGTTTCGAAGGGGTGCCCGCTTTCCAGGCTATCGACGAAGTGGGCAATAGAATGATCGAAGCTGTCCTGACGCGCCAGCGCCTCGTCAAACGCGTGGCGCTCGACGCTGGCGCCTTTCAGCGTCAACACTGCGTCGTCCAGCGTGGCGCTGGCCTGCGTGCCGTGCAGTTCGAGGCGATCGCCGGCGCGATAGGTATGGCCGGCGGCGACCATGGTTCCGGTGACGATCGCCGGGAGGTCGCCTGCCGCGCGCAAGAGGATCACCGCCGTATCCTCTCCCACGACGTCTTGGGAAGTGCGGCTGAGCATCGACCGTTCCACGACCATTTCACCGATCAGATAGCGAAGCGTATCAAGTTCGTGAATGAGGGATTCTGCAACGACGAGACGCTCCTCGCGGGCGACGAAAGGCTGGCGGCGAAGCGAAGGAACCGAACCCTCGGCGTCGGGCAGCAGGCTCGAACGGGTGAGGGCGATCCGGCATGACGTGATCGTCCCCAGGTCACCCTGCTCGATCCAGGACCGGATCTTGCGGAAATAGGGACGAAAGCGCCAGTTTTCATTGACCATGACCCGCGATCCGGCGCCGAGCTCGGAGATCAGGCGGGCCGTTTCGGCATATGTCGGCGTCACGGGCTTCTCGCACAGGACCGGGAGCCCATGCCTGGCGGCCAGCAGGATCAGGTCGGCATGGGTCTGGCGTGGCGTAATGATATCGATCGCATCGATCATTCCCGAGGCAATCATTTCCTCCGCAGAATCGAAGATCTTCGCTATGCCGAAGGTCCCGGCACGTTCCGCGGCCCGGTCGCGATCCGGATCGCACACCGCGACCACCTGCGCGCGGGCCTCACGCGACCATGCGGTCAGGTGGTCGAAGCTGATCATGCCACAGCCAAGGACACCAACACGTAATATGCCAGCCATCGGGTAATAACTCCCATCTCGGCGAGGCTGCGTTGCAGCCGCGCCGTTCATTGTACGTCAGGATCGGATGCAGTGCTGCGCAGCTACTGTGCGAGACCCGCCTGCTGGGTGACCTCGCCGAACAGGGCGTAGTCGCGCACGACCAGTTCGGTGAATTCTTCGGGTGTGGTCGAGCGCGGAGTTAGCCCGGCGCTGGTCAGTCGCTCGATCAGCTGCTCGGATTCCGTTGCCGCCTTGACCGCTTCGTTGAGCGTGGCGATCACTTCCGGCGGCGTGCCGAGCGGGGCATGTAGGCCGAACCAGTTCCGGCATTCCGCTAGTCGATCCATTCCGACTTCGGTCGCAGCAGCGACATCCGGCAACGCCGCAATCCGTTCACGCCCCGTCACCAGGATAGGACGGAGCGTCCCTTCGTTGATATATTGAGCAACGGCCGGATAGACATTGATGGCGAACTGAATTTGGCCGTTCAGCAGATCGGGCATCAAAGTGGATGATCCCGGATAGTGGATGCCTTCCATCTCCAGTCCGCCGAGTTTCAGGAAGAGTTCCGTCGCCAGATGAAGGTTCCCGCCGGCGCCGGACGTTCCGTACAGCAGGGATCCGGGATTTTCCGCTAGGTACGCTTTGAGTTCATCGACGGTGTGGATAGGCAGCGACGAGTGCACGGTGAAGACGAAATCGCCTTCGCCGATCAGCGAAACGTGGGCGATCTCGGTGCGAGGGTCGATATCGATTTCCTTACTGGTATGGGGAAGGACGGCGATCTGCCCGACCGACGACACCATGACGGTCTGTCCGTTCGGATTGGCCGCAGCCAGTTCCCGAAGCGCAAGTCCGCCGGCGGCGCCAGGCTTGTTGACGACGATCACGGGAACACCTAGGCGCTCCTGCATAACCTGTCCGACAAGCCTTGCGACCGTATCCGTCAGGCCGCCGGCGGAGAAGCCGACCAGAAGTGTAATGTTTCCTTTCGGAAAGCCTTGCGCGAAAGCTGGCATGCTAGGCATTGCCAGCGTGGCAGCGCCAGCGACGGCTGCCAGCATGAATCCGCGACGTTTCGTATCGAAATCAATCATATCAGAACCCTCCCTATTCTCCCGAAGGGCTTTTCGTTTGACGGATGGAAGAAAGCAAATACGGAAAACTATCAACGTGATATACAAAAAACAGCTATCACTGATAAGCTGATACCTAATTTGCTAATTCCGCAGTGGTTGGCAGCAGATTGCGGGAGGCGGCCTTTCTGTCGAGCTTGGGATGCGCTCGCCACCCACTCCCAGTCACGCGCGGATTAAAACTACGTGATCATATCGTATGTTATGAGGGCGACGTGGAAACCATGCTAAAGCTTGCGTGCTTGCGGGGTTTGCCATGAGCGGTTCTTGCGGGGTTTAAGATGACCGGTTCAAGCGAGACTTCCGGCTTCGGGCCGCAAGACACCACCGTTTCCGTGGTTGAAACCAACGGCATATGGGTGGTTCGGGTCGCCAACCTTGGCGCCCATGAAGAACATTCCTTTCACACCAGAGCAGCTGCCGAAAGCGCCGCCGCTGGTCAACGTGCGCGGTTCAATCTGGAAGAACACTAGATCTGGAAAGGGCAGGTTCGGCGCCTATCTTAAGAGACATTCAAGCTTTGGGAGGTCGTAAAATGAAGAATGAAACAAGCGACTGCGCTGCCGTTTACTGGTCATGGGCGATCAAAGACGGCGACTGGAGCCGAAACGACAGCAACAAGGCAGTCACGCTTTCCGTGGTTCGAAAGTCCGGCGTCCAGATCGCATCATACCAAAGCCAAAGCGATAAGAAACCGCGACCGAGCGTGAGTAACTGAAAGCTCGCTTTCCGGCTAAAACTCGATGCGTTTTCCAGCCAGAGCTGGGCGGCAACAGGCATGGGTCAAGCCCAGCGCTATTTCCCGAAGTCGTGCATTTCAGAGCCGCCTTCATCTAATTTTGCATGGCGCATGGTATTATTGTTGCTAGCCTACAACATCTTTCTTTTAACAGTGTAGCTGCCTGAGTGGTATGTAGTTTACTGTTGCGCATTTCAGAAATTGCGCTACAGCCGTTTTAGATAACGCTAAATGGCTGGGGGCACGGGCGTGAATTACAATCAAGCTTTGATCGCATTTGCGATCTCGACATTCACATTGTCCGGTGCGGCGACCGCCCAGGTTATCGACACGACCGGTAGCTGGGATGGGCAGGAGTTCGTTTACATATGGGGGAGTCAAGGATCCATCTATGGTCAGTCCTTTACGGCAACGGCTGCTGAAAATGTACTGAACGACTTTACCTTCTATTTAAGTGCTCTCGATTCTTCCGGCGTTTCGGCTGTCGCCTATGTCTATGCTTGGGATTCAGCAGCCAACAAAGTGGTCGGAAACGCGCTGTATGAAAGCCAGATATTCAACGCGCCGACAGTCGCAGCCATGTCGCCTGTTACAATTGACACTGGCGGTATTACGCTGAACGCGGGCAGTGAATATGCAATCTTTCTGAAGTCCAATGGGTCGTCCGATCAATCCTCTGGACAGTATTCGTGGGGCCGGGTCGGTACGAATCCCTACGCAGGCGGCAGCTTTTTTTATACGTATCTGGGCCCATCGACCCAAATCGAGGATGCTTCTTATTATCCTTGGATAGAAAGTGATCTCGCCTTCATCGCCAATTTCGGGCCAGCGGTACCCGTGATTACGGCGATCGACACTGGCGCTGCTTTCTATAATGCAAGTGCTCTCGGTACGACGCTGACGCCCAATTTCGAGGGTGGAACGCTCCGTATGGATCAAGCAAATGCCGCTTATGGCGACAATTTCACGCTTGACGGCTCGTCGACTAACACGATCGACCAATATGGCAATTCTTCGACATTCAATGGCGTATTTTCCGATGCCGTTTCGGGAACTCCGGGCAATCTGACGATCGCCAATAGTGGGCAAGGCGGTTCTGTAACCCTTTCCTGGATGAACACCTATACCGGCACCACGACCATCGAACAGGGCGCGACGCTTTCGCTTTACAATCAGGGTCGCATCAACCAGTCCAGTCTCGTCACTGTCGATGGGACATTCGACATTTCTCAGGCACAGCTTGGCCAGATCAAGGATCTGGCAGGTTCGGGTTCCGTCGTTCTGGGCAGCACGCCGCTCTTGATTACCGCTGCTTCGCAGGATTTTGGCGGTGTGATTTCAGGCGCGGGTGGGGTCAATGTTTTGGCCGGAACGCAAACGCTGTCGGGGGAAAACACCTTTACGGGCGGATTGGGTATTTCCCAGGGTGCGACCGTCGTGATCGGCAATGGCGGGACGACTGGCTCCATCGACAGCAATGTTAACAACTACGGCACGCTGGCTTTCGACCGTTCCGATGCGTCGACCTATGCTGGTGCCGTGACCGGCGGGGGCAGCTTCGAGCTTCGCTCCGGCGATCTGACATTGACCGGCGCAAGCTCTTCCAGCGGCAATGTCGATATTGCATCAGGTTCCACCTTGCGTCTGGGGAATGGCGGCACGACCGGCTGGATCGGCGGGACCAATTATCCTGGTACGATCAATGTGGGCGGCACGCTGGTTTACAACCGCTCCAACGACCAGACTTTCCGGGGCGCTTATGCAGGCGCCGGTTCCATCGTGAAGGAAGGTGCCGGAACAATCGGCTTTGCCGGCAACAGCAGCGGCTTCAATGGCTCGACCACCATCAATGCTGGAGCAATCAATCTGTCGGGCACACTGGGCGGGGCAGTCACGATCGCTTCGTCAGGCAAACTCAGCCTCACGGCTAACGGGCAACTGGCAGGTACCCAGCCGCTGACCGTGAACGGAACTTTCGATGTCTCCGGAGCGGCTGCGCCATCCGTCACCAGCCTTGCCGGTGCAGGCAGCGTTGTTCTCGGCAACCAGTCCCTGGCCATCACGAATGCGCAAAGCAATTTCTCCGGCGTAATCTCGGGCGGAGGCGGTTTGGCCGTCAACGGCGGCTGGCAGAACCTTTCCGGTGCCAATACATATAGCGGCCAGACCTATATCGCCGACGGCGCGACGGTTGCGCTGACCACCGGCGGCAGCATCGTCAACTCGCGCGTTTATGTGGATGGTGGATTCGATATCGGCAAGACTTCCACTCCCGTGATCCGCGATCTTGCCGGTTCGGGCTCGGTAACGCTCGGCGCCAACACGTTGAACGTGACGGCCGGCCAAAGCAGCTTTTCTGGCGACATTTCGGGAACGGGCGGCTTGACGGTTTCGGGCGGCACGCTCGGGCTTTACGGAGCCAACAGCTATACGGGTGAAACCACGATCGCCGCGAATGCAGCGCTCGGTCTCCTCGACAATGGCAGCATTGCAGCTTCCAGCCTCGTCAACGCCAACGGCTTGTTGTTCGTGGGAACCGCGAACGATGCGGTTATCCTGGATCTCACCGGTTCCGGCTCGGTTATTCTCGATAATGTCGATCTGGAAATTGCCGATGCGTCGCAGGACTTCTCCGGCGCGATTTCCGGCAGTGGCGGCATGCTTGTGTCGGGCGGCACCCAGATTCTTTCCGGCAATAACAGCTTTACGGGCGGCCTCGAAATCAATGCCAACGCCGGCGCTGTGATCGGCAATGGCGGAACCTCCGGCGTTCTGACCAGCAATGTGCTCAACAATGGCACGCTGGCTTTCGACCGTTCGGATGCGTCGACCTATGCTGGTGTCGTCGCCGGATCCGGCGCGTTTGAACTGCGCAATGGCGATTTGACGCTGACCGGCGACAGCTCGATCGGCGATGTGTCGGTCGCCAATGGCGCGACCTTGCGATTGGGCAATGGGGACACGACCGGCTGGATCGGCGGCAATGACGGATCGATCCTGGTTGACGGCACCCTGGCCTATAACCGCTCCGATCTGTTGGCCTGGAACGGAACGTATTCAGGCAATGGCAGCATCGTAAAATCGGGCAGCGGCAGTCTCGTTCTGACCGGCGACAGCTCGGGTTTCGCAGGTTTGACAACGGTTTCGAGCGGTGCACTTTACGTCGGCAATTCCGCCGGCGAAGGTGCGCTCGGTGGATCGCTTCTGGTCGCATCGGGTGGCGTATTGGGTGGTGCCGGGACGATCGGGTCAGGTGCCGGATCGAAGCTCACGATAGCAGCCAACGGCGTTTTGACGCCGGGCAATTCCATCGGAACGCTGACGGTTGATGGCGATGTCATCTTCGAAGCCGGTTCGCGTTTCGAGGTTGAAACGGCGCCAGGCGGGGCAGACAGCGATCTCCTGTATGCCACTGGCTCAGCCACTCTTGGCGGAACGGTCGCGCATATCGGCATGACGGGGAACTATGACCCGCAATCCGCTTACACGATCCTGAGCGCCGATAGCGGTCTTGTCGGCCAGTTCGACAATGTGACTTCGGATTTTGCCTTCCTCAATCCGATCCTGTCTTACACCGCCAATGACACAGTGCTGACCTTGCAGCGCAACGACATCGAATTCGTGCAGCTCGGGCAAACGCCGAACCAGCTGGCTGTCGCCGCAGCGCTCGAAACACTGACCTTCGGCAACGATCTTTACGATCACTTCGTGCAGCTTGATGAAGACAGCGCCGTTGCAGCCTTTGATCAGCTGACAGGCGAAGCACAGGCATCCGTGCAAACCGCGCTGATCGAATCGGCCGAGTTGTTGCGCAACACTGCCAACGATCGCATTCGCGGCGCATTCGGTTCGGTTGCTGCGCCTTCGCTGCCGGTGATGTCATACGCATCCGAAGAAGAAACCGGCAAAATGCCGGGCGTCTTCGCGCCGGAATCCGAGCCCGGCCCCGCAATCTGGGGAACCGCATTCGGCGCCTGGGGCACTACGGATGGGAACGGCAATGCCGCAGGCTTCGACCGTTCGAGCCGAGGCCTCGTGACTGGTGTAGACGGCCAGCTCGACACCTGGCGGGTCGGCGTGCTGGCAGGATATACGCGCACCGATTTCGACGTCGATGCGCGGGCGTCTTCAGCCGATATCGATAATTATCACCTGGGCATCTATGGCGGCACGCAATGGGGCGCGATCGGCTTGCGCACGGGTCTGGGCTACACCTGGTCGGAAATCGACAGCCGGCGTTCGGTTGTGTTTCCGGGCTTCAATGAAAGCCTGACCGGCGAATATGACGCCGGCACGTTCCAGGCATTCGGTGAACTCGGATACAAGATTACAGCCGCTCAAACGGTCTTCGAACCCTTTGCAAACCTGGCTCACGTGAATGTCCGGCGTGAAGGCTTCAGCGAAACCGGTGGCGCTTCGGCCCTGACTTTCGGCAAGTCGAGCACCGACACCACCTTCACCACGCTCGGTTTGCGTGCCGAACACGAGTTTGCTTTTGGCACGAGTTCCGTGCGTGCCAATGGTTCGCTCGGATGGCGGCACGCTTTCGGGGATACGGCGCCTGTCACGACCCAGCTGTTTGATGGCAGCAGCGCCTTTTCGATCACCGGTGCGCCGGTGGTCCGGGATGTGGCGACCGTCGAGGCCGGCCTTGACTTCTCCTTGTCGCCAGATGCAACGCTTGGGGTCAGCTATCAGGGCCAGTTCGGTTCCGGCTTCTCCGAACATGGCGGCAAGATCGGCTTCAATCTCAGCTTCTGATGAAAAACGGGCGGTCGTCTTTTCGACCGCCTCGCACAGTTCAAAAAGCCTGCCGTGTTTCAAGACGCGGCAGGCTTTTTGCATGGTTCCCCAAATGAACCTTGCCGAATAAATTGGGAGGCGGTGGAAAAAGCCGGTGCATCGTGGCAACAAAACACCCCCGATCCTGCAACAAAGGACGATAGCTATGGCAATTTGGG
>JAFAGL010000225.1 GCA_023422735.1 Pseudomonadota bacterium | reverse complement strand
GTCGGGATCAGGGTGATCAGGTTCGCATTGCCGCACCGCTCGCCAATGCCATTCAGCGTGCCCTGAATCTGACGGACGCCAGCATCTATGGCTGCCAGTGAATTGGCGACAGCCTGGCCGGTATCGTCATGCGCATGGATGCCGAGATGATCACCCGGTACGCCAGCCGCAATCAACCGGCAGACAATCTCGCGCACCTCAAATGGCTGTGTTCCGCCATTCGTATCGCAAAGAACAACCCAACGCGCGCCCGCGGCATAGGCAGTCTTCGCACAAGCGACCGCATAATCCGGGTTTGCCTTGAAGCCATCGAAGAAGTGCTCGCAATCAACCATCGCTTCCTTGCCGGCAGCGCGAGCCGCTTCCACCGAAGCTTTGATGGCGTCGAGATTTTCTTCGTTGCTGCAACCAAGCGCGACGCGGACATGATAATCCCAGCTCTTGGCCACAAAGCAGATAACATCGGAACTGGCCTGCAAAAGCAGGCCAAGCCCGGGATCATTGGAAGCTGACACGCCAACGCGCTTTGTCATCCCGAAGGCGACGAATTTGGAGAGGGTCGTTCGCTTGCTTGAAAAGAAAGCCGTATCGGTCGGATTCGCGCCGGGATAACCGCCCTCGACATAATCAATGCCGAAACCATCCAGCATGCTGGCAATGGCAACCTTATCTTCCACCGAGAAGTCGATGCCCGGTGTTTGCTGGCCATCTCTCAAGGTTGTGTCGAAAAGATATAAACGCTCCCGGCTCATGACACGGACTTGCCTGCGAAGCGGTCGGTCGCGTCGATCAGCTCCTTCAGAATGCCCGGTTCGGAATAGGCGTGACCGGCGCCTTCAATGATCCGGAGCTCGGAGCCCGGCCATGCCTTATGCAGGTCCCATGCATAACGCAGCGGACAAGGCATGTCGTAGCGGCCGTGAATGATGATGCCGGGAATATTCGCAAGCTTGCCCGCATCGCGGATCAACTGCCCTTCTTCCAGCCAGCCGGCATGGACGAAGAAGTGATTTTCAATGCGCGCGAAGGCCAGCGCAAATTCGCCATCGCCGAAATCGGCACTGTATTGGGCGTCCGGCAAGAGCGTGATGGTCTCGCCCTCCCACAGGCTCCATGCCTTGGCTGCTTCGATCTGGCTGGCGCGGTCGCCGGTGGTGAGACGCTTGCGGTAAGCCTGCATCAGGTCGCCGTGCTCGGCTTCGGGAATGGGCGCGCGGAAACGCTCCCATTTGTCCGGGAACATCTCGGACACGCCATATTGGTAGTACCAGGCGAGTTCGGCCTTTGTGAGCGTATAGATGCCGCGAACGACCAGCTCGCTCACGCGCTCCGGGTGGGTTTCGGCATAGGCGAGCGCCAGCGTGGACCCCCAGGAGCCACCGAACACAAGCCATTTGTCGACGCCCGCCAACTCGCGCAAACGCTCGATGTCAGCAACCAGATCCCAGGTCGTATTCGCTTCCAGCGACGCATGAGGCGTGGACCGGCCGCAACCGCGCTGGTCGAACAGCAGAACGTCATAGAGTGCGGGATCGAACAGGCGACGATGGGCAGGCGAGCATCCGCCGCCCGGCCCGCCATGCAGGAAGACGGCGGGTTTGGCGCCCGGCGTGCCGGAACGTTCCCAATAGACCTGATGGCCGGTGCCGACATCCAGATGACCGGAGGCGTAGGGTTCAATTTCAGGGTAAAGCTGGCGAGGCTGCTGGCTCATGATGTGGTCCGGTCAGTTATATGTATCGTGGTCGGGATGCTGGAACGAGCGGACTTCGCCCGTATCCGTTTCAAAACCCGGCAAATCGGGGATCGTATCGGCGTAAGGCAGCTTGTTTTCGATGCCCCATTGCTTGTTGGGCACGACGGATGCCGGATCGTCGAACGCACCAATCGCCAACCCCACGCCATCAGCATCCTCCATGCTGAGCGGCGTGCCGCATTCGGAACAGAAGCCGCGCGTGGCGATGTCGGAGGAGCGGAAATATTTCGGCTCGCCGCGCGTCCAGGTCAACGTTCCATGCGCAACGGTGGCAAGCGGAGCGTAGAAGCTGCCGAATGCCTTCTGACACATGCGGCAATGGCAGACCGAAGCACGCTCGATCGCCCCTTCGATGCGGAAACGAACAGCCCCGCACTGACAGCCGCCACTGTAAATCGGTTTGTTATCCAGGCTCATCGCTTTACCTCCCAGGTCGTTATGCGCTCGCCGGTTTCCGGGTTCTTTCCATCCCTGAGCTGAATGCCCTTGGCCAGCAACTCGTCGCGGATCTTGTCGGCTTCCGCCCAGTTCTTTTCGCGAATGAGATGAAGGCGGCGTTGGACGATCCCGGCGATCCCGGCGTCGTCAGTATCCTCGCGAACCGGATTAATGCCAAGAAGGCTGAGCGACGCTAGAGCCGCATCGGCGTGGCCTTCATTCATGAGGGCGTGGATGCGGACAAAGGCTTCGTTGACGTTCAGATCATCACCAAGTGCCGCCAACACGCCGCTATCGGGTGCTGATGCAGGCGTGACGCCTTTCGCCTGACGCTCCCAACGCTCGATCTCGCGCAGGGCTTCTTCCAGTTTTGCGACGGTGAAATCAATCGGCTCGCGATAGCTGGTCTTGAGCATCGCCAGACGCAGCACCTCGCCTGGCCATTTGCGGCCACCGAAGCTCTCGGTGTGCAGAAGGTCGTGGATCGTGACGAAGTTGCCTTCGCTTTTCGACATCTTACGCCCTTCGACCTGCAAGAAACCGTTATGCATCCAGACATTGGCCATAACGTCGCGGTTATGCGCGCAGCACGACTGGGCGATCTCATTTTCGTGGTGCGGAAAGATCAGGTCGAGCCCGCCGCCGTGAATGTCGAACACTTCGCCGAGATAGGCCGCAGACATGGCCGAGCATTCAATATGCCAGCCCGGACGTCCACGGATGGCGAGCGCTGTGTCATCAATGGTGAAACTCGCATCCCAGCCCGGCTCTTCCTCCGACGACGCCTTCCACAGGACAAAATCGCCCGGGTTCTTCTTATGGGCATCGACGGCAATGCGGGCACCGGCCTGCTGCTCGTCAAGCGGACGGCGCGACAGCTTTCCATATGCAGGCATCGAGCCAATATCGAACAGGATTTCTCCTTGTGCGGCATATGCATGCCCGCGTTCGATGAGAGACTGGATAAGGCTTACCATATCCACCTTGCCATCTTCACGCGGCAGCACGAATTCGGTCGCGCGCGGTTCGTGGTCGGGGGATAAGCAGCCGAGCGCCGCGACATCCTTATGGAACTGGTTTGCGGTTTTCTCCGTAACCTTGCGGATCGCCTCGTTGAGCGGAAGATCAGGATAATCACGCAATGCCCGCGCGTTAATCTTGTCATCCACATCCGTGATGTTGCGGACATAGGTGACATGGTCCGCACCATAAACATGGCGCAGGAGACGGTTCAGCAAATCGAACACGATGACCGGCCGCGCATTGCCGATATGTGCGAAGTCGTAAACCGTCGGACCACAGACATACATGCGCACATTGTCTGGGTCGATCGGCGCGAAGACATCCTTCGAGCGGGTCAGCGTATTATAGAACCGGAGCTGTGTGTCAGCCATTGTCATCCCTTCGTTCCGCACATGCGCGCATATCCACCTGCCTGCTGGCCGGGGCGTTTGTTTCGTCTGTGAGGAGAAGGCGAAAACGACCGGACCAGCGAAGCGCTAGCCGATAATGCAAATCCCGCAAATTGCGAAAGCCGTTCTCATACCGTGCTTTATGGCTCGGGGTTTAAGCCTTGGCAAGCGCTTTGCGCGCCAGAGCAATAAGTTTGCATTAAGCATGAATACTACGGCTCGATAGGGAATTATTAAACATCGAAGCAAAGAGTTACCGTGGCAAACTATTAAGGCCGGAAATTAGACACGGTTTGGTCCAAATCGGCCAACATCATCTCAGGTTCAACCCACACGCGCCGCGAGAGAGCGACAAATGTCCAGCAACCAACCCGCCCCAGTCCGCAAGACGCAACCTCATGAGGCCGTCCAGCTGACAGACCAGTACCGCAAGATCGGCCCTGCTGCGATCCTGGGCGCGCTGGCCTGCAAGATGAAAGAGCACGAAGGGGCGAAGGCCGAGGCCCTGAAAGCACGCCGTACCGCCTGATGGCGTCAGAAAAGGCGCAGCTGCGTTGATGGTTCGCCATCCCGCTTCTGTTTTGGACGCGGCATGACCGTTTTTGCCTCGACCTGCGCGATAAGGTCCGGGCCGGTATTGGCAACCTTGTTGACGCGATCCGATACAGGGATCGCCTCAAAGAAATCCGGCTGCGCCGGCTTCAATAAATCTGCCACATGGCGCGGTTCCTGCGTGCGACAGTCGAGCCAGCGCGCGAAATCACCCGGCATTATCACTACGGGCATCCGGTCATGAATAGCGGCAAGATCAGGGCTCGCACCCGTTGTGAGGATTGCGGCAGTGTCGATTTCCGAGCCGCCCGGCTCACTGAAACTTTCCATTAACGCGGCAAAGGCGATGATCCCTCCCGCTTTCGGGCGAATGAAGTAAGCTTGTTTTTCCTGCCTCTCACGGCGCCATTCATAAAAACCGGTGGTGGGAACCAGTACTCGACGATGACGCATCGCGGTTTTGAAAGCGGGTTTCGTTTCAGCCGTTTCGGCTCGCGCGTTGATCATCAACGGCATGTCGCCTGGATTCTTCGCCCATGACGGTATGAAGCCCCAGCGCACCAGAAGCGCTTCGCGGTCGGGAAGGTTTGAACCCGGTTCGCGGGCTGGCGCAGAAACCACCACGAGGATCGGCTGGGTCGGTGCGATATTGTAGCGGGCCGGAAATGCATCGAGGTCAATCAGCGCAAAAGCTTCTTCGACCTCTTCCGGCGTCGCAATCAAGGTGAAGCGTCCGCACATCTTTCAAATCCGCTCTTGGCACGCAGTTGCCCTGTTGGACGGGCATTTCCTAAGGTAGTGTCGTGCAATGGAAAATGCACCGATTCCAGCCGTATCCGTCGCATTGCGTGATGGCGACAGATTTTTGCTCGTGAAACGCGGGCGAGCGCCAAGCAAGGATTATTGGGCGTTTCCTGGCGGTAAGGTTGAGGCTGGTGAAAGCCTCCAATCCGCTGTGGAGCGAGAATTGCTGGAAGAAACGCAATTGTCTGCTCGCAATTATCGCGTGGTACGCATGCTTCGCCTAGATGGCGAGTGGGGCTGTTTCGATCTCCATATATTCAGTGCGACCAAGCTTGGTGACACGGTCGCGATTGCGGGTGATGACGCGGCAGATCTGGGCTGGTTCACAATTGGTCAGATGGCTGGAATTCAGGTCACACCGTCGACAATCGAAATCGCGCAGGAGATTCTCGATTGGAGCAGGTGCGGTGTGCTGCCTTCAAAGCATCAAGATAGTTAGGCAGAATGGAAAACATGATCCGCCGTCTCACCCTGCCCGCCTTGTTCCTAGCCATCAGCCTTAGTGCACCACCAACAGCCCGCGCTGCTGAAGCGCCCTTCGAGCCGGCACTCATGCGCCTGTCGGAAGTGCTTGGTTCATTGCACTATCTCGACAATCTCTGTGGACAAGAAAAGACCCGCTGGCGCGGATTAATGGAAAAGTTGCTGACCGCAGAAGCCCCAGACGACGCGCGTAAGGCTCGTTTCGTTGCGAATTTTAATCGTGGATATCGCTCTTTTGCCAGCGTTTACTCGGGTTGCACCGATTCCGCGCAGGCGGCCTTGATGCGCTATCGGAACGAAGGAGAAGACCTGGCAAGCCAAACTGCCGCAAGGTTTGGCAATTAAGACACAGTTTACTTTTTAACCATCGCAACCGATGCAGACTCGCCAGACTGTGCTAAACCTTTAATGGGACATTAAAGCAAATCATCATGTCCACCCGGTGTTGCTTCCGGGAGACAGTTTAGGCACACAGGATGTTGGCAGATATGGAACCAGGCCGCAGCGATATCGACGCCATGATCCGCGAAGAAAAGCGGTTGACCGCTGTGGAAAGCCACAGCGAAGCGTGGGCGGACGGCATTTCAGCCGGTATTGAACCGGAAATCATGGCGGAAACCGCCTTGGCTACAGCTTTGGAAGAGCTGCTGCGGGTTTCAGGAGATGAAGCCGCCTTTGCTTTGCTGGATCGCATGCGCGAACGCGTAGAAGCAGGCGAGTTTCAGCAAAATCAGTTTCGCCACTAATCGCAAGTTCCTACGTCGCGCGTTTGCGCGTCCTTTGCAGTCTTGGAGAGCCCGATGCGTGCTCATCCCGTCAGCTCCGCTCTTTGTTTGTCCTTAGCCGGGTGTTTTCTGGCCTCGCTTTCGATCCTTGCGCCGATAAGCCACGCCTTCGCGTTAAGCGAAATTCAGGGTTCACAACCCGCTGTTGATCCGGACGGGCAATCCGTCAACCGAATTCCTTTGCCATTGCCAGGGTTAGGCAATGAGTCGGAAAGTCCCGAACTGGATGAGCCACCTAAAGGCGAAGACCCTGTAACACCTTCCGCTACCCATCCGCGCACGGATGCTGATGAAGCGTCAGCGGATGTGCTTTACGATGTCGACAAGCTCCCTGAGCCTGTCA
>JAFAGL010000208.1 GCA_023422735.1 Pseudomonadota bacterium | reverse complement strand
CATCCCGTCAGCTCCGCTCTTTGTTTGTCCTTAGCCGGGTGTCTTCTGGCCTCGCTTTCTATCCTTGCGCCGACAAGCCACGCCTTCGCGTTAAGCGAAATTCAGGGATCACAACCCGCTGTTGATCCGGACGGGCAATCAGTCAACCGAATTCCTTTGCCATTGCCAGGGTCGGGCAATGAGTCGGAAAGTCCTGAACTGGATGAGCCACCCGAAGGCGAAGACCCTGTAACACCTTCCGCTACCCATCCGCGCACGGATGCTGATGAAGCGTCAGCGGATGTGCTTTACGATGTCGACAAGCTCCCTGAGCCTGTCAAGCGCATGCATGCGCTGATCTTGGAGGCATGCAAATCCGGTGATCTGGAAAAGCTGCGTCCCTTGCTCGGCAGTGGCGACAGCAGGACCCAACTGACATTGGCGGAGATAGACGGGGATCCAATCGCGTTTTTGCGTGAATTAGCTGGTGATGACCAAGGCCAGGAGGTTTTGGCGATCCTCTCGGAAATTCTCGAAGCCGGCTTCGTGCATCTGGATGAGGGCAAGCCGGAAGAACTCTATGTCTGGCCCTATTTCTTCGCAATTCCCCTTGAAAGTCTGACCCCGCCACAGCGTGTGGAACTGTTCCGCATTCTGACGGCCAGCGATTTCGAAGAGATGAAGGCCTTCGGTGCCTATGTATTTTATCGCGTGGGGATCACGCCCGAAGGCCGCTGGTCATTCTTTGTGGCCGGGGATTGAGCCGACTTCCCGAAGGAATGATCAGGCAGGCAGAGCCTCGGAAAACAAGACCGGCTGACCTGTCGAAGGCGTCACGATTTCACCGTTCCACATCACGCGCGTGCCTCTCACATAGGTGCCCACAGGCCATCCTTTGACCTGCCTGCCGTGATACGGCGTCCAGCCAGCTTTTGAACCGGCCTGGTCATTGGTGATGGTCTCGACGCGCTTCATGTCGACGATTGTGAGGTCCGCATCGTAGCCGACGGCAATTCGGCCTTTTTGCGCCATTCCGAAGATCCGGTTCGGGCCGTGGCTCGAAAGATCAACGAAGCGTTGCAGCGAAAGGCGGCCGGCGTTGACGTGGTCAAGCATGATGGGAACAAGGGTTTGCACCCCGGTCATGCCCGATGGGGAGGCCGGATAGGGCTTACTTTTTTCCTCCAGCGTATGGGGTGCATGGTCTGATCCGAGTACGTCGACGATGCCCTGATCGATCCCATGCCAGACACCTTTTCGGTGTTTTGCGGAACGAATTGGGGGATTCATCTGGATGAGATTGCCCAAAACACCGTAATCATCTGACGAAAGCGTCAAATGGTGAGGCGTTGCTTCGCATGTTGCGACATCCTTTTGATCGGCCAGAAAGAGAATTTCTTCCGCCGTCGAAATGTGAAGAACATGGATGCGCGCACGTGCCCGGCGCGCGACTGAAACGAGCCTCTCCGTACATTGCATCGCAGCGATGACATCGCGCCAAACCGGATGCGACGACGGATCGTTTTCGACGCGTTCCGATAGTCTTTCGCGCAAGCGGAATTCGTCTTCCGAATGGAAGGCGGCGCGACGGCGCGTATTTTTCAGAATCTCGTACACACCCTGATCGTCTTCGACCAAGAGATTGCCGGTTGACGACCCCATGAAAACCTTGATGCCGGCAGCGCCGGGCAAGCGCTCGAGTTCGGCAACGTCTTTTGCATTCTCGCGGGTTCCGCCGACCCAGAATGCGAAATCGCAATGCATGCGGTTTGTGCTGCGGCGGACCTTGTCAGCCAATGCGCCTTCGTCCGTGGTAAGCGGGTTGGTGTTCGGCATTTCGAATACGGCTGTGACCCCGCCGAGGACCGCAGCGCGCGACCCGCTTTCCAGATCTTCCTTATGTTCCAGACCCGGCTCCCGGAAATGAACCTGGCTGTCGACCACACCGGGAAGAATGTGCAGGCCCTTGCAATCAACACGCTCGCCGGCGTCCGATTGCGCGAGATTTCCGATCGCGGCGATCCGTCCATCCTTGATACCGACATCGCGCTCGGCTGCGCCGTCATGGTTGACGACGGTTGCGCCCGCCAAGATCACATCGAATGTCTGTTGCATCGCCGCTTGTTCCTTTTGTCAGCCGGGCTTACGTAATGGGCACCCTCGTGACAAGTGACGATGATGCCAGTTGTAACCCTTCCCCGCCGCGCCTGTCTGTTTGTAACCGGACCCGACGCAATCAGCTTTCTGCAAAACATCCTGACGCTCGACCTCGATAGTCTGGGCGATGGCATATTGCGCCCGGGAGCGCTTTTGACGCCGCAAGGCAAGATTCTGTTCGATTTTCTCGCTTCGCGCCATGAAAGCGGCATTTGCCTGGAATGCCGCGCCGAAATTGCAGGCGATTTCGCGCGCCGGCTGATGATGTACCGGTTGCGTGCCAAAGCCGAAATCACCCTACAGGAAGAATCACTTGTCGCGGCTTCCTGGGATACCGATTCGGATGCTTCATCTTCTGCCGGAGCTTTGCGCGATGAGCGGTTCCCCGGCAAAGCCGTTTACCGACTTTACGATCATCCATCACCGGCAACCGCTTCTGTCGACACCTGGCACAAATTGCGGATCGCTTCAGGTGTTGCCGAAAGCGGGCTTGATTATGAGTTGGGCGACGCGTTTCCGCATGATGTTCTGCTCGACCAGAACAAGGGCGTCGGCTTTCGCAAAGGCTGCTTCGTGGGCCAGGAAGTCGTGTCCCGCATGCAGCATCGCGGCACCGCGAGGCGACGGGTCCTGATTGCCAAAGGGTATGCAGATCTGCCCGAAAGCGGCACTGCGCTGACTGTCGATGGCAGGCCGATCGGCACGATGGGATCTTCGGTTGGTGATGAGGGCCTGGCCCTGGTGCGCATCGACAAGGTGAAGGCTGCGCTCGATCAGGATAAACCGGTTCTTGCTGGCGAGATTTCGCTCACCCTCAGCATTCCGGAATGGGCTGGCTTTTCCTTTCCCCAAACCGACAATGCGCAGGATTGATGGGCGCCAGATCCAAACCACCGAGAGCCTGGCAAAGAATGCTTTCCGGGCGACGGCTCGATCTCCTCGATCCCTCGCCGCTCGACATCGAAATCAGCGATATCGCGCATGGATTGGCGCGGGTGGCGCGATGGAACGGGCAAACGATTGGCGAGCACGCCTTTTCAGTGGCGCAGCATTCTCTTCTGGTTGAAGACATCGTGGGTGCGCTTCGACCCGATGCGACGCAGCGAATAAGGTTGGCCGCTCTTTTGCACGACGCCCCGGAATATGTGATCGGCGACATGATTTCGCCCTTCAAGGCGGCGATGGGCGGCGATTACAAGTCTGTCGAACACCGCCTTCAGGCTGCCATTCATGTTCACTTCGGCTTGCCGCCAACCCTTGCCGAACCTGTGCGCAAACTGATCAAGCGCGCCGATCAGATTGCCGCCTATTTCGAGGCAACCGAACTGGCAGGATTCAGCGAAAAGGAAGCTGGTGAATTCTTCGGTCGACCGCGTGGTTTGAGCGTCGAGCGTTTTCTTGTTGAACCACGCCCCGTGGCGCAAGTTCAGAAAGCTTTCGTTTCTCGTTTCGAGACGATTGCGCTTCTCGATACCGCGTGAACTTGATGCTTTGCCCGCGAACTCTAACTGGCACCTCACGCCATCAGTGAGGATTGAGCCGAATGGATGAATCAGCTTCCAACGTAATTGCCGCCGCAGGCGACGCCTGGAATGCGCTTACGGCTCTCCTGGTCGCTTATTCGTTCTCGGCACTGGGCGCCATTGTCATTCTGATCGTTGGCTGGCTGGTCGCAGGCCTTGTTGAGCGCTGGACCTATGCTGCGCTCGGCTCCTTCAAACATGTCGATGAAACGATCAAGACCTTCATCTCGAAGACACTGCGCTATGTCCTGCTTGTTCTGGTGGGAATTACCGTTCTTTCCCAATTCGGCGTCCAGACTACAAGCATCATCGCCGCCCTTGGCGCCGCAGGCCTTGCTATCGGCCTTGCGTTGCAGGGCACGCTGCAAAACATTGCGGCAGGCCTGATGCTCCTGTTCTTGCGACCATTTCGGGTCGGCGAATATATCGATGCCGGCGATGTTTCGGGTACGATCAAGGAGATCGGCCTTTTCGCAACCGAATTGCGCACATTCGACGGTTTATATGTCATGGCGCCCAACAGTTCACTGTGGGGCAAGCCAATCCGGAACTATTCGCGCAATACGACGCGGCGTGCAGATATCGCGCTTGGCATCGGATATGAAGACGACATCGAGGTCGGCCGCTCGGTTTTGATGGAACTTTTGAAAAAGGAGCCCCGGGTCTTCGAGGACCCCTCACCGATGATCTTCGTGACGGAGCTGGCCGACAATTCGGTCAATCTCGGCATGCGGTATTGGTCGGCCAGTTCCGATTATGAAGTGCTCAAATCCGACATGACGCATCAGGCCAAGGCCATTCTGGAAGCCAATGGTCTCTCCATCCCGTATCCGCAGCGCGACATCCACCATTACTATATCGATCAATCGGACGACGAGCAGGCGCAAGGAGAACCCCGGCAGCGCCAAGTTACCCGTCGCGATATGGATGAAGCAAATTGATAATCCGGTGATATCAATTCAATTGAACGATTGACGGGTTCAGATAATGTTCGCTCAAATAGCGGACATTATCAATGACCCCTTCTCGCGCGACTTCCCCTGCACTTCCCTGGCTGATCATCATCAGTGGTTGCGTGGTTGCTGGTCTTACCTTTGGTCCCCGTTCCGCGATGGGGTTTTATCAGCTGCCATTGCTCGCCGACAAAGGCTGGGACCGGACGACTTTTGGTCTTGCCATGGCGATCCAGAACCTCGCATGGGGTTTGGGCACCCCTGTTTTTGGTGCTCTGGCCGACCGGTTCGGCACCTGGAGGATTCTGGCCCTTTCCGGCATCATCTATGCCAGCGGGCTTGCGCTGATGGCGTCTGCTTCCAGTGCCGGCATGCTTTACATCGGCGGTGGGGTTCTTGTGGGCCTCGGTGTCGCTTCCGGCTCATTCGGGATTGTTCTCGCAGCTTTCGCGCGCAACGTGGCGCCAGAGCGTCGCAGCTTCGTTTTCGGTCTTGGAACTGCCGCCGGATCCGCGGGAATGTTCTTTTTCGCACCGCTGAGCCAAGGGCTGATCGAAGCTTATGGATGGTACAATTCTCTGTTGATCATGGCGGGCATGATGCTGATCATTCCGCTGATTGCCATTCCCTTGCGGGGAAATTCAAAGACCGGTTTAGCGCAACAGGCCGTTTACGAGCAGACGTTAGGCGCTGCGTTGAAGGAAGCCCTTGGCCATCGCAGTTATAATTTCCTCGTCGCAGGATTTTTCGTTTGCGGCTTTCAGGTCGCCTTCATCACCGCGCATTTTCCGGCCTATATCGCCGATATCGGAATCGATGCGCGATACGCCGTACTGGCGCTGGCGCTGATCGGCTTTTTCAACATTATCGGCTCTTTGAGCGCCGGCGTCATAGGCCAGCGCTATTCCAAACCGCATTTTCTGGCCTGGATCTATCTGGCGCGTTCCATTCTTGTGACCGCATTTCTGCTTTTGCCGCAAACTCCGACTTCGGTGATCATTTTCGCGGTTTTAATGGGCCTGCTATGGTTATCGACCGTTCCGCCGACAAACGGGCTCGTCGCAATCATGTTCGGTACCCGACATCTCGGGCTGCTTGGCGGGATCGTGTTCTTTTCCCACCAGATCGGTTCCTTCCTCGGTGTATGGCTCGGCGGATATCTTTACGATCATTTCGGCAGCTATGACCCGGTCTGGTGGATGGGTGTCGTCCTTGGCCTCCTTGCCGCAATCGTGCACTTACCGATCCGCGAGAAGCCGGTTGATCGACCGATGGTGGTCCAGGCCGGATAAGCTTAAGCTTCCGGAGGGGCTACATCCAGCACCTTGATCAGCGCGGCCAGGAAGCTCGCCCGCGATTGCGGGGCTTCCATGCCGCGCGGCTCGTAGACATGGCGAGAAAAGAAATAGCCCGTCATCCGAAAGGCAGCCGTCACACTGCTGCCATCGCTCTCGATCGATGCGCCGCTTTTGAGAAAGGCCGGCAAAGGCAGCAAACGCCCGGCCCATGGCTCGCCAGCTTCCTGGCTGATCGCCCGACCGGTCTTGGGTGACACATAGATGAGCGCTTCGCGCGTTCCTGTCGCAGCGCATTGCGACAGATCAAGGCCGAAACCGAGTTCGTCCAGAACCATTACCTCGAAGCGCGCCAGCAAGGCGCCAGAGACACGAGCGTCGTCCAGATGTTGGAGAATGAGAAGCAGCGCCTCGTAAAGTCGCGCATGCGGATCGCGCTCCGGCAAAAGCCTCAAATGCGCGGCCAAGGTCTGAAGCCCATGCACCGCAGTTGCGCTGTCGAAAAGCCGTGCCGCGTTTTGCTCGATCGGCTCGACCTGGAACGTGCCCATATGTTCATCGAGACGGGCGCGCCACAGAAGATCGACACGGTTTCCAGGTTGAAGGAAAGGACGCATGCGGCGTGACGCGCCGCCGCGCACCATTCCAAGATGACGGCCGCGCTGACGGGTCATGACCTCCAGGATGGCGCTGGTTTCGCCATGCCTGCGAGTTGCGAGGATAATGCCTTCGTCACGCCATTCCATACGGCGTGTTTGGGCCTGTCAGCCCGGGAACTCAAGCCCCATTTCGCGATAGCGCTCCGGATCGTCACCCCAGTTCTCACGCACCTTCACGAACAAAAACAGATGGACCTTCTGTTCGAGCATTTCGCCGATTTCCTTTCGCGCCGACTGCCCGATCGCACGAATGGTTTCGCCCTTGTGGCCGAGAACGATCTTCTTCTGGCTGTCGCGCTCGACATAGATGACTTGTTCGATGCGCACCGAACCATCCTTCTTTTCCTCCCATTTTTCGGTTTCCACATGGGAGGAATAAGGCAGTTCCTGATGCAGCCGCAGA
>JAFAGL010000193.1 GCA_023422735.1 Pseudomonadota bacterium | reverse complement strand
GGGTTCCGCATCGTCATCGTTAGCCGCCTGGATTACCAGCTGAACAGGATGGCATCTGGAAAAATACGCTCAGCTAAATCCTGTTGGTGTGACTATATGGCAAGGCAAGATCAGCCACGATTCCGTCTTCGAGCGTAGTTGCTTGAGATCGAAGTAAGGGGTGCACGCGAAGCACGCCATATTCGAACGTAACGCCAATCCCCACGACAGCTCGTTACAGTTGACATCCTGGCAAGGGAACGGGGCACAAGTCGCCATCTCGGCCTTCTCGGCATATATCCATTCCGAAACTAGCTGGCCGGTGGAGGCTGATCGCATTCGGGATTGGCGGCACTGACGGACGTTCGAGCGCTCGTTAACCAACTCTGGTCAGCAAAAAGGGCGGAGTTAACTCCGCCCTTTTCTTTCAGGCAACACGACCTGCAAACTGATTAGCCGGTGCAAACGGCATTCAAATGCGCAATCCGGCTAGAGAACTGCTTAGTTCACCGAGTCCTTGAGACCCTTACCCGCCGAGAACTTCGGCACGTTGCGGGCCGGGATTTTGACTTCGGCACCGGTCTGCGGATTGCGGCCGGTGGTAGCTTCACGCTTCGAAACGCTGAAATTGCCGAAACCTACGAGACGGACGTCGCCGCCATTCTTCAGTTCGGACGTGATAGTGGCGAACACTGCGTCGACAGCAGCAGCTGCCTCGTTTTTGCCAAGGCTGGCATGTTCTGCAACGGCTGCTACGAGTTCGTTCTTGTTCATCGATCTCTCCCTCTCTTCAGGTTTTGGTCTCGACTCAAATCATTCCGGCGGGACAAAAAATGGCCGCGTGGGAATTTACCCAACCCGGAAATTGCGGCGGGGTAAAGCATTTCCCGCCTCTTCTATGCCTTTTCACACGAAAAAAGCCGGGAATAAGGCCCGGCTCTCTTCTTTTTGCTTTAGTGAGCGAGTTGCTTGCCCGCGTCGTCTGCCGGTTTTTGCGGCGTTTCGACCGGTTCGACCCATTCGATGGGGGTCGGCATACGCACCAAAGCATGCTGGAGCACTTCGCCAATGCGACTTACCGGCACGATTTCCAGACCGCTTTTGACGTTATCCGGGATCTCAGCAAGGTCCTTGGCATTTTCTTCCGGAATCAGCACTTTCTTGATGCCGCCGCGCAATGCCGCAAGCAGCTTCTCCTTCAAGCCACCGATTGGAAGCACCCTGCCCCGCAACGTGATTTCGCCCGTCATCGCGACATCGGCTTTTACGGGGATGCCTGTCATGACCGAAACGATGGCTGTCGTCATGGCCGTACCAGCCGAAGGACCATCCTTGGGCGTCGCACCTTCAGGTACGTGCACGTGAATGTCGCGCTTATCGAACAAAGGCGGTTCCAATCCAAAATCGATCGCGCGCGAGCGGACATAAGATGCCGCAGCCGAAATCGATTCCTTCATGACGTCGCGCAAATTGCCCGTCACCGTCATCTTGCCCTTGCCAGGCATCATCACGCCTTCGATTGTCAGCAATTCGCCGCCAACCTCGGTCCATGCGAGACCGGTGACCACACCGACCTGATCATCAGACTCAGCCTGACCAAACCTGAAGCGCTGAACGCCAAGGTAATCTCCAAGGTTTTCTGCGGTCACATCAACCGACTTCTTCTTGGTGCGAATGATCTCGGTCACAGCCTTGCGCGCAAGCTTCATCAACTCGCGTTCCAGGCTGCGAACGCCCGCCTCTCGCGTGTAGGTCTGGATGACAAGGCGCAAAGCGTCGTCGGTGACCGAAAACTCCTTGGGCTGCAACGCATGGTCGCGAATCGCTTTCGGCATCAAGTGACGTTTGGCGATCTCAACCTTCTCGTCTTCAGTGTAACCGGCAATGCGAATGACTTCCATGCGGTCCAACAACGGACCGGGAATGTTCATCGTATTGGCAGTCGTCACAAACATCACACCCGACAGATCGTATTCGACCTCCAGATAATGATCCATGAAGGTTGCATTCTGTTCCGGATCGAGCACTTCGAGCATTGCTGATGAAGGATCGCCGCGGAAATCCTGGCCCATCTTGTCGATCTCATCGAGCAGGAAAAGCGGGTTGGATTTCTTGGCCTTCTTCATCGACTGAATGACCTTGCCGGGCATCGAGCCGATATACGTGCGGCGGTGACCGCGAATCTCGGCTTCATCCCGAACGCCGCCCAGTGCCACGCGAACATACTCACGGCCGGTCGCTTTGGCGATCGACTTGGCAAGCGACGTCTTACCAACGCCGGGAGGACCGACGAGGCACAGAATTGGGCCTTTCAGCTTTTTCTGACGGCTTTGAACCGCAAGATACTCGACAATGCGCTCCTTAACCTTGTCGAGACCGAAGTGATCGGTATCGAGCACGTTCTCGGCAAAAGACAGATCCTGTTTGACCTTGGAATTCTTGCCCCACGGAATTGAAAGCAGCCAGTCAAGGTAATTGCGCACGACAGTCGCTTCCGCCGACATCGGCGACATCGACTTCAGCTTCTTCAGTTCGGCATCCGCCTTTTCGCGCGCTTCTTTGGAAAGCTTCGTCTTCTTGATGCGCGCTTCCAGTTCGGCAGCTTCGTCGCGACCGTCCTCGCCCTCGCCCAGCTCCTTCTGGATCGCCTTCATCTGCTCGTTGAGATAATATTCGCGCTGGGTCTTCTCCATCTGCCGCTTGACGCGGCTGCGGATCCGCTTTTCCACCTGAAGAACGGAAATCTCGGCTTCCATGAAGCCCATCGCTTTTTCAAGCCGCTCGCGCACGGACAGCGTGCCAAGCATTTCCTGCTTTTCAGGAATCTTGATCGCCAGATGCGAGGCGATCGTATCGGCAAGCTTGGAATAATCCTCGATCTGCCCCGCTGCACCGACAACCTCGGGCGAGATTTTCTTGTTCAGTTTGACGTAATTTTCAAAGTCGGACACGACGGATCGAGCCAAGGCTTCGATCTCGACTTCTTCTTCCTCGGGCTCTTCAAGTGTTACGGCCTGCGCTTCGTGGAAGTCGCCACGATCCGTGAACTCAGAAATCTTCGCGCGGGTGGTGCCTTCCACAAGAACCTTCACGGTGCCATCGGGCAGCTTCAAAAGTTGCAGCACATTGGCCAATGTACCGACATCAAAGATGGCGTCGGACGCGGGATCGTCGTCGGCAGCATTCATCTGAGTCGCAAGCAAAATCTGCTTGTCGGCGCCCATGACTTCTTCCAAAGCCTTGATGGATTTTTCGCGGCCGACGAACAGTGGCACGATCATGTGCGGGAACACGACAATGTCGCGCAGCGGCAGGACGGCAAAGGTTCCTGATCCGGAAGAGCGGGGAGTATCAGTCATTGGTCTGCCTTTCACCTCGCAAGCGCCTGATGGCCGAAAGCGAGTCTCATATTAATGGCCATGTCACGGTCCGCCTATGGTTGATTTGAGATCAACCACCTCACAGCACGGATTTCGCGGGAAACAGCCTGATGGTTTGTAAGGTGGCGATAATCTGGTGCCGTTTCAAGTCTCAGCGGCTCGCGGGAACTCAGCTGGATCATGCGTCAAAAACAAAGATCCAGAAAACGAGAAAGCCCACCGCAGCCAGCTCTGAATCAGGCAACGGTGGGCTTTTGATCTCAAACGGAGCCCGTCAAGCGCTGACGCTGTCCTTTTCCTTCTCGCGCTCCGCATAGATGTAAAGCGGGCGCGCATTGCCCTGAACAACCTCATCTGAGATGACAACTTCCTGAACGCCCTCCAGCGCAGGGAGTTCGAACATCGTGTCGAGCAGGATCGATTCCATGATGGATCGCAGACCGCGCGCACCTGTTTTGCGCTCGATCGCGCGCTTGGCGATCGCCGACAACGCGCTGTCGTGGAAGGTCAATTCCACACTCTCCATGTCGAATAAGCGTTGATACTGCTTCACCAAAGCGTTTTTCGGCTCGGTCAGGATCTGGATCAACGCCGCTTCATCGAGATCTTCGAGCGTCGCCAAAACAGGCAAACGGCCGACGAACTCGGGAATAAGCCCGAATTTCAAAAGATCTTCAGGCTCGACCTGCCGGAACAACTCACCCGAACGACGATCTTCCGGCGAAGCAACATTTGCTCCGAAGCCGATGGATGTCTTGCGGCCGCGATCGGAAATGATGCGATCAAGGCCGGCAAACGCACCGCCACAGATGAACAGGATGTTCGCCGTATCCACCTGCAGAAATTCCTGCTGCGGATGTTTGCGGCCACCCTGCGGAGGCACGGAAGCTACCGTACCTTCCATAATCTTCAGAAGGGCTTGTTGAACACCTTCGCCAGACACATCGCGCGTTATCGATGGATTATCCGACTTGCGGCTGATCTTGTCGATCTCGTCGATGTAAACAATGCCGCGCTGCGCGCGTTCGACGTTGTAATCTGCCGATTGCAACAGCTTGAGAATGATGTTCTCGACATCCTCACCGACATAACCGGCTTCAGTCAAAGTCGTCGCATCAGCCATTGTGAACGGCACGTCGATAATGCGCGCAAGTGTTTGAGCCAACAGCGTCTTGCCGCAGCCGGTTGGGCCGATCAGCAAGATATTGGATTTCGCCAGTTCAACATCGTTGTTTTTCGTGGCGTGAGCCAAACGCTTGTAATGGTTGTGAACCGCAACCGACAATACGCGCTTGGCATAGGGCTGCCCGATCACGTAATCGTCGAGAACCTTCAGAATCTCCTGCGGGGTTGGAACCCCCTCGCGCGACTTCACCATCGAGGTTTTGTTTTCCTCGCGGATGATGTCCATGCACAGTTCAACGCATTCATCACAGATGAACACGGTCGGGCCTGCGATCAGCTTGCGCACTTCATGTTGGCTTTTGCCGCAGAAAGAGCAGTAAAGCGTGTTCTTGGTGTCGCCGCCGGTACCCACTTTGCTCATCGTCTAGTCCTTTCGCTCGATCCGCTCGCAAGCGGCTGCTTCCATCTCCTGGAAGCGTTCCGCGCACCGCCAAGTTGCTCGCGCCGTTCCTGGGAGCGGCGTGTTGGTGATCGGCACTCTCGATTCCGGCTGATCGAGAACAGCTGCCGATCCCAATTTTCCTTTCGCCCGATTGTGCGCGACGATTCCTTGCAAACCAGTCTCAATGTGTTCACTCAACATAAGCTTAACGTACGGCGTTGCCGAGGTCGAGAGAACAAGAAATGTCGCAGCGCGATCGCAATGCCGCACGAAACTTTCTGCATTGCGATCATCGCGAAATCATGCGGCTCAGCTTTCCGCCGTGGCGCCCTCGATCGCTTCGCGGGTCGAAATCACCTTGTCGATCAAACCGAAATCCTTGGCTTCATCCGCAGTCAGGAAGTGATCGCGATCCAGGGTCTTCTCGATCGTCTCGTAATCCTTGCCGGTATGCTTGACGTAAACCTCGTTCAGGCGTCGCTTCAGCTTGATGATGTCCTGCGCGTGGCGCTCGATATCGGAAGCCTGGCCCGAGAAGCCGCCGGAAGGCTGGTGCACCATGATGCGCGCATTCGGCGTGGCAAAGCGCATGTCCGGGTGGCCGGCGCAAAGCAGCAGCGAGCCCATGGAAGCAGCCTGACCAATGCACAGAGTGGCGACAGCCGGCTTGATGAACTGCATCGTGTCGTAGATCGCCATGCCAGAAGTCACGACACCGCCGGGCGAATTGATATAAAGCGAGATTTCCTTTTTCGGATTTTCCGCTTCAAGGAAGAGAAGCTGCGCGCAAACGAGCGTCGCCATTCCATCTTCCACCGGACCGGTGATGAAGATGATACGCTCTTTGAGAAGGCGCGAAAAGATGTCGTAGGCCCGCTCGCCACGGTTGGTTTGTTCAACAACCATGGGAACGAGGCTCATGGCGCGTTCAACCGGATCTCTCATGGATGGTCCCTTTGTCAGGCTGGAGATTCCTTCGCCGGGCTGGCCGAATCACGGGAATCGGAGAGTGAAAATGCAAAACACAGATAAGGTGCCCTGCCATAGCTTCGCAAGGGTTTCGCCGCGCGGACACAAGACTGGGTAAAGATGGTCGGTACGGTCTGGTCTTTTGCCTGCTTTCTCAATTAAGAAAACACCAATGAGCCAGCCACTGCACGCCACTGAGTCCGACAAGACCTCCCGCTTTCTTTCGCTTGACCCGCACGATCCCGAATTTCGGCAGGATCCCTACCCCGCTTACGCCCGGTTTCACGAGGCTGGCGGACTGGTTTTCTGGAAAGAGTTCGACAAATGGTGTCTGGCGAACTTTCAGGATGTAAACCGGCTGTTTCGCGACAAACGGTTTGGACGCCAGAACCCGGCAGGCATTCCCGGTAGCGCGGCGGTCTCAGCTGGTCGTGAACATGTTGCCGATTTCGATGCCATCGAAGCCTGTTCGATGCTTGAACTTGAGCCGCCGGTGCATACCAAACTTCGCACCCTGGTCAACCGAGCCTTCGTTTCACGACAGGTGGAACGTCTGCGACCGCGCGTCGAAGCACTAGCCAATGCGCTGGTCGATGACATTGAAAAAAATGACTCGGCGGACTTGATCGAAGATTTTGCAACGACGATCCCGATAACCGTGATTGCCGAAATGCTTGGCGTTCCTGTCGAGATGGGCCCGCAGCTTGTTTCGTGGTCAAACCGCATGGTTTCCATGTATATGCACGGCTCGACCCGGGAAACGCAGCTTGATGCGAATGCGGCAGCCCGTGATTTCACGCTGTTTCTGCGCGAATATGTTGCCAAGCGCCGCCAATCGCCTGGTGAGGATCTGCTGAGCTTGCTGATCGCCGCACAAGAGGGCAACCAGAAGCTCACGGAGCCTGAGCTGATCGCCTCCACAATCCTTCTTCTGAATGCCGGCCATGAGGCGACCGTGCACCAAACCGGCAATGCTGTGCGGACGATTCTGGCGCAAGGCGACGATCCACGTCGTTTCTTCACCACGCCACAAGCCACTGCAGCGACGGTAGAAGAATGCCTTCGTTACGATCCCCCGCTGCATATGTTCACGCGATATGCCTATGAAGATGTCGAACTCTCCCCCGATGTGACCTTGAAAGCCGGTGAACAGGTCGCACTTCTGCTTGGTGCGGCAAACAATGACGCGTCAGCTTTTGAAGAGCCGCGCCGTTTCAATCCTCAGCGAAGCGACCAGAAGAATGTGTCATTCGGCGCGGGCATTCATTTTTGTATTGGCGCGCCCCTGGCCCGGCTCGAAATGCAGGTGGGGCTCAAAGTTCTTTTCGACCGCCTGCCCTCGTTGAAGCTCACAGCAGAACCGAAGTTTCGCGACAACTATCACTTCCACGGTCTGGAGCGCCTGGACGTTAGCTGGTGAGATCGAACTTGATGCGGCGATAAATACGCTTGCCGCTCGCGCGGCTTGGCAAGCGCCGCATGAATTTACCCAGGTTGCGCAAACATCGGCGCGACTCGCGCCATGCCAGAGCGAGGGATGGCCCGCGCCGAGCGCTGCCCGCTGACTTGATGGAGCTTTGCAAGCCCTTGGCTTCCGCAGAGCCGAAACGCTTTTCCTGAGCGAGCACCGCCGGAACCATCTGCCAGACATTCCATTGCGGATCGGCCATCGCTGCCTCGCCGAACAGGAAGATATCAACCGGCTGATGGAATGTCTTCGAGGCTTCTAGAAGTCTTTCAGCGCCTTGCCGGGATATGACATAGCCTGCTGTCCCGGTATGCTCGCCGCAGAGCCGAAATGCAGATAGCGGACCAAACCGAACCGGAAAGCGCGGGTCCAAACCGACCTTGCGACCAGAGCTATCCAGTTTGAGAACATCGATTTCGCTGCGGTCCGCTGCCAGATTTTTCAAGAAGTTGGGCAGCTTCTTTCCTAGTCGGATATCATCTTCTAAAACCAGCGCATTCTGATCATCGGTTGCAAGCAGAGCTTCCCACGCGGCGCGATGGCTAAGGAAGCAACCGATTTCCCCAACCTTCAATTTGCTGTCGGCATAGGGGGCGAGGTCAACCTTTGCGCCATCAATTGCTGAAATGCGTTCGGCTGCAAGACCAATCGCACCCAATTGCTGCATCATGAAAACCAGTCGTTCCGGCGAACGATCGAGATTAATTAGATAAATGCGCACCATACCCCTCATCTCACGGCGGGGGGAAGATGGAGTACATATTCCTTACGAGTCGTTTCAAGCACTTCCCATGTGCCTTTGAAGCCAGGCCTCAGCACAAAACTGCTGCCTGCCTCTACTCGACGCGGGCTGGCGCCGTCTTCCGTAACAACGGAAACGCCGGACACGATATGGCAGAACTCCCACTCATCGTAGCGAATCCGCCATTTTCCGCGCGTGGCTTCCCAAACGCCCGCGTAAACACCATCGGCTGTTTCTTCCACATTCCACGTCTTGAAGGTCGGCGCGCCCTCAAGAACCCGTTCAGCATCCGGCGATCCAAGCTCCGGTTCAAGTTGATCGATGTTGACGGTAACAAAAAGGCTCATCGGCGGCATTTCCCTCTGCCGCCGATGCATGGCGCGTCTGTCAGAGCTTGTCAAAGGCCTGTGAAAGATCGGCGATGATGTCCTGGACGTCCTCTATACCGATCGACAATCGGACAACGTCGGGACCCGCACCCGCCGCGACCTGTTGCTCGTCGGAAAGCTGGCGATGCGTTGTAGATGCAGGATGGATCACGAGCGACTTGGTATCGCCGATATTCGCCAGATGGGAGAACAGTTCCAGCGCCTCGACGAACTTGACGCCAGCCTCATAGCCACCCTTCAATCCGAAGGTGAATACCGCGCCTGCGCCCTTCGGTGCATAGCGCTCCTGCAGGGCATGATTGGGATCATCCGGCAAGCCGGGGTAGTTTACCCATGCGACCTTGTCGTTATCCTTCAACCACTGCGCCACTGCCAACGCGTTCGAGCAGTGCCGTTCCATGCGCAAAGGCAGCGTTTCCAGACCGGTCAGGATCATGAAGGCGTTGAAGGGCGAGATCGCCGGGCCGAAATCGCGTAAACCGAGGACGCGCGCGGCAATCGCGAAGGCAAAATTGCCGAATGTCTCATGCAGCTTTATGCCCGCATATTCCGGGCGCGGCTCCGACAGCATCGGGTAATTGCCCGACTTCGACCAGTCGAAGGTGCCGCCATCCACGATGATGCCACCGATCGAATTGCCGTGACCACCGATGAATTTGGTAAGCGAATGGATCACGACATCAGCGCCATGCTCGAATGGCTTGATGAGATAAGGCGTCGCCAGCGTGTTATCGACGATCAGCGGCAAGCCATGCTTGTGCGCGATTTCTGCAATCGCCGCGATGTCCACGAATGTGCCGCCGGGATTGGCGAGGCTTTCGACGAACACGGCGCGGGTGCGATCATCGATCAAACTTTCGAACGACGAGACCTCATCCGTGTCACCCCAGCGAACTTCCCAACCGAAATTCTTGAAAGCATGGCCGAACTGGTTGATCGAACCGCCGTAAAGCCTGCGTGCTGCAACGAAATTGTCACCCGGCCGCATCAAATTATGGAAGGTCAGCATCTGCGCTGCGTGGCCGGAAGCGGTCGCCAAAGCGGCCGTCCCGCCTTCAAGTGCTGCGACACGCTCCTCCAGCACAGCCTGCGTCGGGTTCATGATGCGGGTGTAGATATTGCCGAAAGCCTGCAACCCGAACAGCGAGGCGGCATGATCCGCATTGTTGAAGACATAAGATGTGGTTTGATAGATCGGCGTGGCACGCGCGCCTGTTGCCGGATCGGGCTGCGCGCCGGCGTGGACGGCGAGCGTGTTGAAGCCCGGAGCCTGTAAAGTCATGGGGTTTTCCCTCCCTCAAATGTTCAAAAACCAAATATTTCCAGTGTGCCCTTCGCAACCGAAGGGGCAAAGCTTGTTTGTCGTACGAATTGAACCGGATCAGCCAATTTTTGGCGCAGCAGATCGCAATGTTGGAAAATCAATCGCCCTTCTGCCGAATACCGAAACTTTGAAAACCCTGCCGCAGGACCGGACGCTTGGCTGAAATGACACCGGAATTGACGCCATTCCAGCCTATCTCGCCCGCAAGCCGCGCATACTCGATCTTCGGGCAGCGGTTCATCACAACCTTGATGCACGCGGCTTCAGCTCGCGCGGCTGCTTCGTCATGGCGAACCGTGAGCTGCATCCAAACGACCTTGGGCAATGGCGAAAGGCTCAACACTTCGTCGATGATCGCGGGCACGACTTCCGATGCACGGAAAATGTCCGCCATGTCGATCGGGTCGGGAATATCGGCCAGCTTCGCATAGGTTGTCTGCCCGAGGATCTCCTTGCCAGCATGTCCCGGATTAACAGGATAAACGCGGTAACCCTTATCCAGCATGTATTTCATGACGAAATAGGATGGGCGCACCGAATTGGCGGATGCACCGATAACGGCTATCGATTTTACCGAATTCAGGATTTCCGCGATGTACCTGTTCGCATAAGACTCATGGCTCATCGGGAAGCCTGATATCGCCGTGCGTATCGATCGGGAAATCCGGATTGTGCGCAACTTCCCACAGATTGTTGTCAGGGTCGGCGAAATAGCCGTACCAGCCGCCCCAAAACGCGCGCGATGGCGCCTTGACGATCCGCCCGCCAACCTTCCCCGCACGAGAGATCACGATATCGACTTCACTCTCGGAACGGGTGTTGTAGGCCAGATAAACTCGTGAAATCCCTTCGCTAAAAAGCTCGCCGCTATCGGCTTCGGCATCTTTGCGTGGAAAAAGACTGAGAATTGCGCCGCCCATCTGAAAGAATGCGACGCCCTCGGTAATGCCTTGATGGCGCTTCAACCCCATCGCTACGTAAAAGCTGGCTGACCGCTCCAGATCTTCGACGGCGAGAGTAATTATAGAAACGCGCGGTTCCAACTCACTCTCCCGTCCATTCCGGCTTACGCTTGCCGATAAAGGCACCCATTCCCTCTTCCGCATCTTTCGCCATCATGTTTTGGACCATGACGCGCGCGGTATAGTCATAGGCATCGGCGAGATTCATTTCGGCCTGCTGGTAGAAGGCCTCCTTACCAATCTTCACGGTCAAAGATGATTTGGATGCAATGGCTTCGGCATATTTGTTCACGATCTGATTCAGATATTCAGGCGGAACAACCCGGTTCACCAGACCGAACTCACGTGCTTCGGTAGCTTCGATCGTTTCGCCGGTCAGCAGCATTTCCATGGCCTGCTTTCGTGAAACGTTGCGGGACAACGCGACCATTGGCGTTGAACAAAACAGCCCGATATTCACACCGGGCGTGCAGAAAGTCGCTTCGGTGGAAGCAATCGCCAGATCGCAACTGGCCACGAGCTGGCAGCCAGCGGCGGTTGCCAGTCCGGCGACTTCCGCAATGACTGGACGCGGGTGATTGACGATGGCTTGCATAAGCTTCGAACACATTTGCATCGTTTGTTCGAAGAAGGCGCGTCCCCGATCAGGGTCCGCCCGATGCAGCGTAAGTTCCTTCAAATCATGGCCGGCGGAGAAGATGCGTCCGCCCGCCGCAAGCACAATGACGCGCACAGACCTATCGTCCCGCGCGTCATCTAACCGTTCCAGCAAGCGTTCCATGACAGCGATCGACAAGGCGTTTGCCGGCGGCGATTCGAGTGTCAATCGTAAAACGCCATTCTCGACTTGGGACACAACGAGGTCCGGAGCCTCTTTTTGATGAAGCGCGTGAACTTCAGCCATCGATTCCTCCACGAACAATTGCTTCAAGCATAGGCCGTCTTGAAGGTCTCGCGCCAGTCATGGATCATGCACGCTGTAAAGATTGAGGAGGACTATCTTGCCAGACCCACGCTCGCAGCCCACCGATCCGATACTCGCCTTGAGTGCAAAAGACATCAATCTCTATCTCGACGAGGTTTATCCACATCTCAACGGTGCCACTCGCGATTACGAAGTCCTATCGGTTGGTCAGAATACATGTGTCGTACGCTTAAATGCGACGGAACGCCATTTGCGGCCCGGCAACACGGTCTCTGGACCTTGTCTTTTCACGTTGGCCGACATTGGCGGCTACGCAATCATTCTCGCGCATATCGGAAAGGTTGCGCTCGCGGTAACGACCAATCTCAACATTACCTTCATGCGCAAGGCGGGTCCGGGCGCCGTGGAAGGTCATGCAAGATTGCTCAAATTGGGCAAGTCCCTGGCCATGTTCGACATCGAACTCGTATCCGGGCAAGAGCGCAACGTAATTGCGCATGCGACAGGAACTTATGCGATTCCACCAAAGCTTACGGTATCTTGATACCACATTAAACTAAGTTATTGTTTTTCCTAATTATATCTGATTTGTAATCACAGTTAACGTGCTTGACGCAGTGTTGCGGCTGGTTTAGAGAACCTTCGTCGGCGGCTCTCGTTTGAGGGCCGTTGTTTTTATTGTTCGCGCAGGCAGTCAGCAAGCGCGAATACAAGCAACAAGAAACGCCTTCCGGTTGGAAGGTTCTGAAGGAAGACACTATGGCAACCTTTTCGCAGAAGCCTGCGGAGGTGGAGAAGAAGTGGGTCCTGATCGACGCCGAAGGGCTCGTCGTTGGCCGCCTCGCCACCCTCGTCGCTAACCGCCTGCGCGGCAAGCACAAAGCAACCTTTACCCCGCATGTGGACGATGGCGACAATGTCATCATCATCAATGCCGACAAGGTGGTATTCACCGGCAAGAAGTACACCGACAAGATGTACTACTGGCACACCGGTCACCCGGGCGGCATCAAGGAGCGCACCGCGCGCCAGTTGCTCGAAGGCCGCTTCCCGGAGCGGGTTGTCGAGAAAGCTATTGAGCGCATGATTCCGCGCGGCCCGCTTGGCCGTCGCCAGATGAAGAACCTGCGCGTTTATGCCGGTACCGAGCATGGCCACGAGGCTCAGAAGCCTGAGACGCTCGACGTCGGCGCATTGAACTCTAAGAACAAGAGGGCCTCATAATGGCTGATTTGAACTCTCTCGCAGAGCTCGGCGCAGCAACCGCGCAGACGAGCGAGCAGCCGGCAGCTCCGGTTCACGTCCAGAAGCTCGACAAGCACGGCCGTGCTTACGCCACCGGCAAGCGCAAGGACGCGATCGCACGCGTCTGGGTCAAGCCGGGTTCAGGCAAGATCACGGTCAACAACAAGGAATTTGGCGCTTATTTCGCGCGCCCGGTTCTGCAGATGATTCTGCAGCAGCCAATCGTCGCGGCAGCACGTGATGGTCAGTACGACATCGTCGCTACTGTTGCTGGTGGTGGTTTGTCCGGCCAGGCCGGCGCTGTTCGTCATGGCATCTCCAAGGCGTTGACCTATTACGAGCCAGAACTGCGCGGCATCCTCAAGAAGGGTGGCTTCCTTACCCGCGACAGCCGCGTCGTCGAGCGTAAGAAGTACGGCAAGGCCAAGGCCCGTCGTTCGTTCCAGTTCTCGAAGCGCTAAGCCGCTTCCAGTTCGGATCTTTCGAAAAAGCGGGCCTTCGGGTCCGCTTTTTTGTTGCCTCGACACAGAAAGCTGCAACAACACAATCCGGACTTTCGTTGCGCAGGAGGATCAGTATGCCATCGGCATCAATCGACAACGCATTCACAGCCCGCACCAATCTCGGGCCGGCTGGCGATCCAACCTATGCAGGCGCCCTCTCCTTCATGCGCCGTCGTTACACAAAGAATGTGAGCGGCGCCGATGTGATCGTTTGGGGCATTCCGTTCGATGCAGCCGTTACCAACCGCCCTGGAGCCCGATTCGGCCCACAGGCGATCCGTCGCGCCTCGGCCATTTTCGACAATGATCCGCAATATCCATTTCAGCGGCAGTTCTTCGATGACCTTGCGGTCGTCGACTATGGAGACTGCCTGCTCGACACGGGTAACCACAACAAAACGCCGGCCATCATTGAGCGGGAAGCAACGAAACTGATCCGCAACAACGCCTTCCTGATTTCGCTTGGAGGCGATCATTTCGTAACCTGGCCGATCTTGAAAGCGCATGCCGCGAAATATGGGCCGCTGTCGCTGGTGCAGTTCGATGCGCATCAGGATACCTGGCCGGATGACGGCAAGCGAATCGATCACGGCTCGTTTGTATGTCGCGCAGTGCGCGAGGGCATTATCGACCCGCAAACCTCAATCCAAATCGGTATTCGCACCCACGCGCCTGAGACATTCGGCATCGAGATCATCTATGGCGAGCAGGTCGAGGAGATGCGCGGCGAAGATATCGTTGCCGCAATCGAGCGCCGCACCGCAGGTCGCAAGACATATCTGACCTTCGACATTGATTGTCTCGACCCCGCCTTTGCGCCCGGCACCGGGACCCCAGTGGCCGGCGGCCCCTCCTCGGCCAAGATTCTTTCCGTGCTACGTCGTCTCGGCAAACTCGATATTGTTGGTGCGGACATTGTCGAAGTGTCACCGCCCTATGACCACGCCGACATCACGGCCATCGCAGGTGCAACTGTTGCCCAGCATTATGTGGGCCTTGCTGCCGAACGAAAAGCGGGCCATCGCGGCTGAGATGCTGATTCAAGAGGCTCGGACTTTGAGTCCGAATCTCTTTCTAACTGATTGATTATGCTGCCACGGCAGAAGGAACTGATATGAAACCCAAGATCTTCATTGATGGCGAACATGGAACGACCGGGCTGCAAATCCGCACACGTTTGGCAGACCGCGATGATCTTGAGATCCTGTCCATCCCGGTTGAGCGCCGCAAGGATGCCGATGCGCGCGCGGACTATCTGAAGCAGGCAGACATCGCCATTCTATGCCTGCCGGATGCCGCCTCGAAGGAAGCCGTTGCCTTGCTGGGCGACGACACGTCGACCCGCGTCATTGACACTTCCACAGCCTACCGGATCGATCCGCAATGGGCTTACGGCTTTCCCGAGCTGACTGCAGGCCAAGCCGACAAGATTTCGTCCTCAGCGCGCGTGTCCAATCCGGGCTGCTATCCAACCGGCGCCATCGGTTTGATCCGACCGCTGATCGAAGCCGGTTATCTTCCGTCAGATTACCCCGTTTCCGTCAACGCGGTGTCCGGATACACCGGTGGCGGCAAACAAATGATCGCGCAAATGGAAAACATCCAAGCGGCCGATGCTATTGCCGCCCCCCATTTCCTTTACGGGCTTACGCTCTCGCACAAGCATGTTCCTGAAATGCAAACCCACGGCCAGCTTGCGCGCAAGCCACTTTTTGCCCCCAGCGTTGGGCGGTTTGCGCAAGGCATGCTCGTGCAAGTTCCGCTGTTCCTATCTGATCTCAAAAACGCACCAAAACTGGGCGACCTGCATGCCGCGCTGGAAAAGCACTACGAGGGGCAGTCCGTGGTCGAGGTCGTTCCCTATGCAGAAGGCATTGCCTTGCCGCGCATTGACCCGACAGAGCTTAACGATACCAATCACATGAAACTTTTCGTGTTCGGCACTGAAGACGCTGGCCAAGCCAATCTTGTCGCTATTCTGGATAATCTCGGAAAGGGAGCATCAGGCGCGGCTGTCCAGAACATGGACCTGATGCTTGGGAAAGGCGCCTGACGGCTTAGGTCAGCGGCGAACGGCGTTCTTCATCGGCAGAGGCTCGGCGCCCTTTGTACCGCGCCAATGCGCTGCCGTGAATCCCAGCACGCAAATCGCCATGATGTGATGGAGGATGGCCCAGGAGAATGGGACGACCATTATCAGTGCGGTGATGCCGATTGCCGCTTGTGCCAACAGCAGCAGGACAAGCAAGATAGCTCGCCTTGCGTGCGGCGTTTCAGGGGCCAGACGAACCGTTTGCACAGCGTGAATCACGGCCAGCGCCAGCACCGTGTAAGCTCCGACCCTGTGCATGAACTGCACGGTTTTTGGATTTTCAAACAGGTTGAGCACGGCTGGTTGAATGGTGAACAACCCGTCCGGCACCAGTCTGCCATCCATTAACGGCCAAGTGTTATAGATCAGACCGGCATGAAGACCGGCCACAAGTGCACCGAGATAAATCTGCGCCAGGACGGCCACCACCATCCAGCCTGCGAAACGCCTGATGCGTGGGTCCGCGGGCCCAGCGCTGTGCGGTGCAAGGCTTCTGGCCAGAGCCATCGTCGCCACGAAAATGATGCAGGCCAACGTCAGATGAGTCGCCAGCCGATATTGGCTGACGCTGGTTAAAACACTCAAACCGGAGGCAACCATCCACCAACCGACAAATCCCTGCAGGCCCCCCAAGGCCAATATGCCAACCAGTTTGGGTTTAAAGGACCGCTCCAAGCGACCCGTCACCCAAAAATAGATCAAGGGAAGTGCCATCACCAAACCAACGCTGCGCGCCAGAAGCCGGTGAACCCATTCCCACCAGAAGATACCTTTGAACTCATCGAGGCTCATTCCTCGATTGAGTTCCTGATATTGGGGTATTTCACGATATTTGGCGAACTCTTCCTGCCATTCGGCGTCGCCACTCGGTGGAATGACACCGTGGATCGGCTTCCATTCGGTGATGGAAAGGCCCGAACCCGTAAGCCTTGTGCCCCCACCGACGATAAAAATCGCCATAAGGAAAACGATCACGACATAAAGCCAGGCGCGTACCTGTCGCCGGTCGCGCTCCAGTCGATCCATTTCAAGTCGCGATACGAGATCAAGGGTCAAAGGCGGGCGCTCTGTCGTATTCATGGCGGTTCTCGTGCGCCATTCCCCACCAACCTGCAAGCCTTTGTTCCGCGCGACACGCAGTCGCGCTTGGCCCGAAACGTTGCGTTCGTTCCCAGTGCGCCGTAGACGATCCTGCAAGGAGAGCTCGGCCATGCCTGTGCGCATAAAAAAACTTATCGGTACGGTCGTTTTGATCGCGCTTGTGTGCGTTTACGCCATGGCGGCAACGCTGTTTGCCGTTAGTCATCTGGGCGAGTCCAGCGCCTGGGTGCACCTCGCCTACTTCTTCTTCACGGGATTTCTGTGGGTTTTGCCTGCCATGCTCATCATCAAATGGATGGCGACCGAGCCAAAGCGGCGCATTAAAGGGTAACCACCAATCGTCCGCGATTTGCCAGCGCCACGGTCAGCCCGGATAAGAGCGTTCGCAAATGGCCGAGTGACTGAAAACGACCATTGATCGACAGCCGCGGCAGTTCATGAAGATGGTCGATATGTTCCGCCTGGATAAGCCCGTGGCGGGTTGTGACAGCTGAAACGATACCAGCCTCCTTTGCCAGCTTTGCTTCGCGAGGTCCGACCGCGCTCTCATAGCCGTAGGGATACGCGAAATGCGCCGATCGCAAACCCAGCTTACCTTGCAACGTGTCGAGGGAGTCGGAAATCTCCCTATATGCTGTCGCTTCGTCCAATCGACGAAGCGCATAATGATGCTGTGAATGCGCCCCAATCGTGCAAAGCGGATGACGTGCGAGTTGCTGGATTTCACGCCAGCTCATCAAAGGCGAAGTCTCCGGGCGATGGCCTGCCTTTCGCAGAGATGATTTGATTTGCTCGATGATCTCTATCTGTTTTTCTTCCAAGACCTGCGTTGAGAAGAGTTTCAACAGCGCTTTGAACGCCTTGATCTTCTGCGGCCGGGTTCGCGTTTCCCACCGCTTCATCCCAGCGCCGACGCCAATCGACACATGGTTCAGAAAAGTGACGGCGGCTTCAAGCCATTCCCACCACAATTCGGTTTCTCCATAAATCAGACCGGGCGAGATATAAACGGTGAATGGCACTGAATGTTTTTCGAACACGGGCAGTGCCTCAACCAGATTGTCGCGGTACCCATCATCCAACGTCATGGCCACAAAGCGGCGTCCCGTGGCTGGCTGTTTCAAGCGTCGGATGGCTTGGTCCATGGAAACGAGATCATAATCGAGCCGTCGCAACTCCGTCAGGACTTCATCCAGATATGAAGGGCTGACCACAAGATGACCATTTAGATCCAAGCGCGTCCGGTGCTGATCGGTCACGCGATGCAGCATCAGAATCACGCCCCGACCTCCGAAAAACCGGGTCGCAAGCTTTGCTGATCCGCTGAAGCGCATCGCGGTCAAGAGCAGCCTGCGCGCGCTTTCCGTGCGGTTCATCAATCTGGCATCCTCAAACGTCCTCAAACGTCGAAGCATTCTGACAGCTCTTGTCTTTCAGTTTGAGCGGGAATGTCGGAAAGATTAGAGATCGCAGAGGTTTTCAACAGATCGCCCATCGTGCAGCCAAACTCGTGTGTCCAATGCCATGTTGTGGAAGCGAACTCCGCATCGCTTGCCGAGTATCGCATACTCACATCCTCTTGGATGTGCGGTGCAGCTCAAACATCCGAATGGCTAGACGCCTATGCAGCGACCTCAGATAAACGCTTGCTGTTTTTGCGCATCGAACAGGAAGGCAAGCTTTGCTGCATCATGCCAGTTGAGCTTGTGTGTCGGGGCGGTTGCACCGTTGCGCAAGCGGTAAGCGGCACACATGCCAACAACAACTTTCCCTACGTCGCTGCCGAATTTCCGAAAATCCCAGCGAATATGCTTACGCGCACGGTCCGCGTTGCCCTGCAAACATATGGGACAAAAATCGATCTTCTTTTGATCGAGCGCGTTTCACGCGAATTGGGCGGCTTGACAAACCCTCTTATCGGTTTGCCGAACTGCGAAAGCGCCAATATCGGCCTTGCCATGGATTTGACACCCGGCTTCGACCGCATTCTCGACCGTATCGGTCGTAAAAGGCGCATGAAGAAACATCGAGCGCAAATCCGGAAGTTCGAAGCTGCCGGCGGTTATCGATACATCGAAGCTAAGCTACCAGGCGAAGTGGAAAGACTGCTGGATTGCTTCCTGATCCAAAAAGGAGAACGGTTTGCCAAGCTCGGCGTTGAGAACGTCTTTTCGGAGATGCGGCCCTTTTTGCTGCGACTTTTCACGCAGGCACATTGCCAGCCGCGACCATCCTTTCGCCTGCACGCACTCGAAATAGGCGGCAAAATTCTTGCCGTCACAGGATCATCCAGCGTGGCAAACCGGATGATCTGCGAATTCAACAGCTTCGCCGATGATGAGCTTTCGCAAGCAAGCCCCGGAGACTTCTTGTTCTTTTTGAACATCGAACAAGCGGCGCGTGAACAGTATGAGATCTTCGACTTCAGTGTCGGGGACGAGGGCTACAAACGAGCCTGGTGCGATCTCGTGACGCGCCAAATCGATATCTGCCTGCCGCTGACGTTGAAAGGTCGCGTTTACGGAACCACCCACAAAGGTGCGACGCTGCTAAAACGCAGCATGAAGGCGAATACCGGACTATGGCAACAGATCAAAGCATGGCGGAAGCGCTTTGGGGGGACCCGTAGCGCGCCCTAGCGGGTCTTGGACAAGTCTGTTTTGCGACCGGCTCGAAGCAATGAAACCAGCAGCGTATCCTCATATCCCGCATCGGCGAAACTTTGTACGCTGAGAGCAAACGCGCGGTCATCGGGGTCCACAAAAGAAATAACGATGCGCGCTCCATCACCTACGATTCTTTCGACACCTTCCGGATCGGCGGGGCCGCAATCGACAACAACCACATCATAAGCGCTGTTCAGCGACCGAAGAATGATTGGCAGGCGATCGGCCGCGCGCATTGCCAATTCAGGATCTGCATTGCCAACCGGAATCACATGGCAATCAGAGACTGTGTCGGCATGAATGACGTTGGTGAATTGCGCCTGACCGGCGAGAAGATCGGTAATTCCAGGAAGATCGCCTTTGCCAAGCATGGCGCGTGAAGTGCTCCCGTCAGATGTCATGTCGAGAAGAAGCACGCGCTTTCCTAG
>JAFAGL010000146.1 GCA_023422735.1 Pseudomonadota bacterium | reverse complement strand
GCTTTGGCCATCCGCTCGTCGCCCATTTTGTACAGATAGCCCAAGGATTTTTGCAGTCGCACCTGCACTTCGTAGGTTGCGGATCCATCGCGGGCAATCAACCCGAAGAAATCTTCCATCAGCTCTTCGACAGTAAGTTCCGCGACATAAAGATGCTCGTAGAGCACGTCCTTTGGCTCTTGTACCGCCCAACTGGAAAGAATGCGAACCCCTCGACCGATCACATCCAAAACGGTTCCAGCGTCATTGATGGCTTGCGACAGGGCTCGGGATGCAATCTCACCCAGAACGATCAGTCCGAAACGCGGATCCTGATCGAAAGAACGGGCTTCGCCAACCGTGAAGGCCGATCGTACGCGGTCCAGATCGTCATCCGAAACAGGCTTTGACAAACGCGCGATAGGTCGAGATGGATGAGCAAAAACGCCGGGAGTGCCCGTCACGGCAATTTCGATATCCAAATCTTCGGCAACCGAATTCAGCCGTCCCATATCGACATGCTGTACATATCCGATCTTGTCGGCGCTAACCTCGGCGCCAGAGCGAAACAGAGTGTCATCTTCTTCCAGTCGGTTCGCGCCGAGATAGGGCTCGTCCCATCGCTCTTTGAGCGCTCGTTTAGCGACCTTCTCGACATTCTCGGTGGTTTCACCAACGCGCCCGAAACGCAGCAGATAGTCGATCCACCGCAAAAGCGTCCCGACCATGATCGCAACGACCGCCAAGGTCACGATGAACAGGGCTACCCTTCCCTTCTCGCCATAGGCTCCCGTCGACAAAAGGATCAGGGTCGCGAAACTGTAAAGGAATGTTCCGACAAAAACGGCCAACGTATTCTGCGCCGTGCTGTCTTCAATCAAGAGCTGGGTAGCGCGCGGCGTTACGTTGCTGGTCGCCGCACCATATGCGGAAACAACTGTGCTGAGCGAAAACGTTGTTACTGCCAGCATGCTGGACGCGATGATGCCCAGAATACTGTCGGCCGCTTCCGCGCCCACAGTCTGCGCCATCCCGTCTGGAATAAGTTGGGCGATGGGCATAGCCGCGAAAGCCGCGGCGATACCCAGAACGGAAAGAAGTGTGGCTCTCACCCATAATCGACGGGTCAACAATCGGAGCTTGAGGCGGGCACTGGAGATCATTCCCACCGATATTGTCAAACTTGAGAAAAAGCCAAGGCTTCTTGCAAAAACGGAGCCGATTCCAGTCGCAAATCGATGACGATGCCCGCTCCTGTCAATCCATGTGGATCGCAGGTGCGGAAGCCGCCGCTTTAGGTTTACGCAAAAACAGAGCGAGCGGGATCGCAAACAGAGTCACGATCATCATCAATTTGAAATCATTCACATAGGAAATCATCAAGGCTTGCTGATTGACCAGTTGATCCAGCTGCGCCAGCGCGGAAACGTTGCCCGACGCTGCCTGCGGGGAAATGCCCTGCAATACGGGATTGAAGGGATTGATGGAGGTTGCCAGTTCGCTGTGATTGATCTGGGTATTGCGCGTGACCATTACCGTCACCACCGAGATACCAATCGACGAACCTATGTTGCGAACCAGGCTGAACAAGCTTGCTGCATCGGTGCGATATTTCGGATCGAGTGTGGCAAAGGCGACGGTGGAAAGCGGTACGAAAACCAACCCCAGGCCGAGACCCTGGATGATGCCCGATTTGATGATCAGCCAATCATCCATCTGCGGTGAAAAGCCGGTCATGTCATACAGAGACCAGACAGTCAGGGTCAGCCCCGTCACCACGAGGATACGTGCATCCACAACGCGCACAAGACGGCCGACGAGGATCATGGAAATCATTGTCCCAACGCCGCGCGGCGCCATGACAAGCCCGGTCAAGATCGTGGAATGATTGAACAAGCGTGCCAACATAGGCGGCAGGAGTGCCAAGCTTGCAAGCAGGATCACGCCGATCACGAAAATGAAAATCAAACCGGTCACGAAATTGCGGTCGCGAAACATCGCCGGATCGATGAAGGCGTCGTCCTTGGTTGCCAGATGCACAACGAAGATCCAGAAGCCTGCAAGGCAAAGTCCAAGCTCGATCCAGATTTCGGTTGCGGAAAACCAGTCTACCTCCGCGCCTCGATCAAGCATCAGCTGGAGCGCGCCAACGCCGAGAGACAGCATGGCAAAGCCAAAGAAATCGAAGCCACGCAGACGTTTCGCAACGCGCGGAAGATAGGCCGTGCAACCCAGCACAGCGACAATACCGATCGGCAAATTCACGAAAAACACATAGCGCCAGTTCAGTGTCTCCGTCAGCCAGCCGCCCAGCGTCGGCCCGATGATGGGACCGACCATGATGCCCGCCCCCCACAATGCCATTGCTTGGCCGTGGTTCTCCTTCGGATTGATGTCCAACAGAAAAGTTTGCGACAACGGCACGATGGCCGCACCAAAAAGGCCCTGCGCCACCCGGAACAAGACCATAGTTTCCAGGCTCCACGCGATACCGCAAAGCATGGAGGAGACAGTGAAGCCGATGACCGAGATCAGAAACAGTTCACGCCGACCAATTCGATCGGAAAGCCAACCGGTCACGGGGGTCATAATGGCTGCCGCCACAATGTAGGACGTCAGAACCCAGTTGATCGTATCTTGCGACGCGCCCAGATCCCCGATCATGTTCGGCAAGGCGACATTCGCGATTGTGGTGTCGAGCACCTGCATGATCGTCGCCAGCATGATCGAAACGGTGATCAGGCCACGATGGGGGACTTCTTTAAAGCTGGAGGCGGCAGCGCTCATGGTTCAGGTCCAGCTTAAAGCCACTGGCCGAGAAAGGAGTCAGCCGAAGAAGCGCCAATATCTTCGCAAGAGGGGGCGGGAAGATCGGTCATTAATGGTTCGGCCAGTGCCACAGCTTGCTGAAACGCAGTCGATGCAGCATTTTCCGAAGGAAGCCACAGCGTCATGCCACAAGTCTCGGCTGCGCTTGTTGTGATTGGAAATTCGATCTCGATAGACATGGTCATCGCCCTTTCGGGTATCTTGAAATAGTCTTGGATGCGCGGGCCTTATTGGCCCGCATAGGCGTTTCCAACGAGGCTCGCCCAGCCTCTGCTGACGCCGGTATCGACCGTTACTGTGGCGCTCATGCCCGTCCGCATCAGGAGGTCGGCGTCTGCCTTGTCGATCATCAGCCGAACAGGGATCCGCTGCGTGACCTTGACCCAGTTACCGGTCGCATTTTGAGCCGGCAAAAGAGAAAACTCCGCACCCGTTCCCGCGCCGATACTCTCGATCGTTGCTTCAATCGCGCGTCCAGGGAACGCATCAAGCTCGATCTCGGCCTTCTGGCCAAGTTTCATATGCGTGAGCTGGGTTTCCTTGAAATTGGCTTCGATCCAGCTGTCCGCGGTTTCAACGAGCGTAAACAGCGACGCCCCGGCAGACACGAACTGGCCTTCCTTGAACGAAGACGCCTGTGAAACCACGCCATCAGCGGGAGCACGGACAGTTGTCTGGCTCAATTGATAGGCTGCGCGATCGCGGGTCGCTTGAGCAGCCAACACACTTGGATGCGCATTTGTCTCAATATCCGGATCGCCCCCCAAGGCAGCCTTTGCACCGATGACTGCCTGCTTGGCCGCGCCTTCGGCATCCAACGCCTTGTCCAACTCACGACGCGCAGTATCGAGGGAGGATTGCGTTGTCACACCCTTCTTGGAAAGGGCGACCTGACGCTCAAGCTCATGGCGCAGATATTCCGTTTCACCCTCTGCCGAACGCAACTGCGCCTGCGCCTGCCCAAGTGCCGCCCGCAGCTGCTCAACATTCAAACGCGCCGCCGCGAGCGAAGCATCAGCTTGCGCCAAGGCAATACGATACGGCTCTGCATCGACGGCAAACAGAACGTCCCCTGCTTTCACCATCGCATTTTCATGCAGATTGACCGCCGTGATGCGGCCAGCGATCTCAGAGGCCATCGTGACACGAGGCTGAAGCAAGTTGGCATTTTCAGTTTCCTGAAAGCGGCCCCCGGTAACCCAGACATAGGTGCCGCCCGCGATCAACATCAGCGGCAAAGCCGCCATGATCAAGTAGCGCTTGCTGCGACTTTTCTTTTCGTTCTGAGCGACAGGCTGGATAGCGGTTGTTTCGGCGCCGCCAATCTCGGAAGCAGGCTCAAACTTTGTAAGTTCCTGGCTGGTGTCACTCATGATACTTCTACCTTTTCCCGACCGGCCGTCGGTTGATCGCCAAAACACAGTTCAGACAAGGCGCCCGATGAAAGATTGCGCGCCATAGCCTCAAGCCCTTCAAACATGGCTTGCCGCGTTTCGGCCGAAACACCTTCCAGCGCTTCCTCGTAAACCTGCGCCGCCACATCCTTCACCGCATTGCGCACGGTGCGCGCTTTTTCGGTCGTATAAATCAGACGAACCCGGCGATCCGCTGGATCCTGACGTCGTTCAATCCAACCGGCCTGCTCCATCCGGTCGATCAAGCGAGAAATGCTGATCGGCTCTACTTCAAGAAGCTGGGCCAATCTCACCTGCGTCGCCCCCTCTTCCTTCCACAACCGTGCCAAAAGGCGCAGCTGAGCTTCAGACAGGCCGTGTACGCCAGCCCGCGATTCAATGCGGCCTTTCAAAAGGCGCGCGACCTCATGAAGGAGCAGACCATAAGGCTTGTGCGGTGAGATGTTCATAAGCGCAGATATAATAAGCACGCTTACAATATCATCAACTGACAATGCATGGCTGTTATGCGTTTGGAGCGTGGCAACAAATGTGCCGCCCTTTCCGATCGTGGCGCGCAGATACCGCTGCTTTGATACCTTTACTCGCTAATTTAGCGGTCTAACTAGACAAGGACAGGCGTAGCATTTTCAATGACCATCGAATTCCACGGTAGCCGAATGGCGTATCAAATGGAGGGGTATCGGCATGGCAGCACAAGGAAATGAGCCCGCTCCAGCTCAAGACAAGAAACAAGCTGGAGGATCAGATTCGCCAAAACGAAAGCCCGGCAGGCCGCGCGTTCCTAATCCCAAACAGGCCGTTTCCTTGCGGCTTGATCCAGATGTCTTGGCCAAATTTCGAGCAACCGGCCCCGGTTGGCAGCGCCGGATGAACGATGTGCTGAAAAATGCTCAGCTCTGCGACTAGCGATCCAGAACTGCCCGGATTTCCACGAGATTGGAGCGAACTCGCAAGACGTAGAAACCCATCGTCGCAAGATGTGTCGGCATGATCCACCCGTCTTCCCGACCATTTGAGATCATGGCAGGCTGAATGCGCAATGCGGCGCGCATCTGTTGTTCGAGGTCTTCCCACAAATTATTCAGACCGCGATTTTGCAAAACCGTAGCAAAATCATGACGGGCCGCCGTAAGGATACCGTAATAGCCGTAAAGCTGGCCATAAGCGAACCAGAAGCGATCATCGGCGCGGGTGTCGAACCAGCCGCCATTGTGATTTTCAGACCGCTCGCGCAAAATTGCCGAGGTGGATCCGAGATCGTTTGCGATACGCTCAACAAATTGCAGCAGATTATCGCCACGGGCATCGAACTGGGCAGCACAGGTTTCCATCCGAGCATTGAAGCCGTGCAAGTCTCTCAAGGCAGCGCGATAAAATGATGGAGTCGGCGTTTTAGGACCGAACGGGCTCAGGCCGAAATACCAGGTATATTCGTCAAACTGCATATTGCCGCGCGCATCTTGCAGATTGCTGTCGATCTGCGAGGTGCCGCGCACGCGTCCCAGCGTATCTACCAGTTCCACGGTCGTCCGGCGGATCGCCTGATTCACGCCCCGCTGGAACGCGGCCTTATTGTCGAGAAACGGTGTCTTGTCCCAATCGAGCCCGAAAAGACCTGCTTTATAAAGGATCATCGACGACACCCAGGCATTCTGGTTGACGTTGAAATCGATCAATCCGGCTGTCGCATCCACGATGCCCGAGCGTACACAGGTGCGTACTTCGCCCTCGCCCTGCGCCTGGCTGGCATCCGGTGTGCTTGCAGCTCCGGTCTCAACTGTCGCGCCGTTGGCCGACTGGGCAGAATAGCTGAATTTTGTCGGATAATCAGGATCGAAGTTGGTCCATATTTGTGTGTTCCAGACGAAATACCCGTAAAGCGCGACGATTAAAAAAATCAGTCCGCCAAAAGGCAGTTTGACCATCCAGCCTCTTGTGCCGAGCCAACCCGCCAAAGCGATGAATGGAACCAGCAAGATCGTCAGAACGCGTTTCAAGACATATCCGAAAAAGGAAAATGCCCGGGAAAAGAAAGATTTCAGCGTCGCGAGCATCCAATGTCTCCAATCACACCGCAGAAGCACAGCGTGGTTCGAGCCAACAAATATGGGTTACGTGCCACAAGAACAATGCACCGACAGCGTCAATTTCTGGCGAAACCCACGAAATCCTCGGCCGCGACCCTTCCCATTTCTTCTTCCCAGTGCTTTCGGCACAAAGACACATAGGCCTCCTTGCCAATCGCCACCTGTTCGCCTTCATGCGCCACCTTGCCATCCGGTCCCAGACGCACAACCATCGTCGCCTTTCGTCCGCAGCGGCAGATCGTTCGAACCTCCCGCAATTCATCCGCCAAAGCGAGTAGCGCTTGAGAACCAGGAAATAGCTTGCCCTGAAAGTCTGTGCGCAATCCATAAGCCATCACAGGGATGTGCAGTCTGTCGGCCACGCGAGCGAGTTGCCAGACTTGGTCTTCGGTCAAAAACTGCGCTTCATCTACAAAGACGCAATGGATGGCGCGATGCGCGTGATGGTCGGCAACCGATGAATAAAGGTCATCGCCATCGCGGAAGATTTCGGCATCGGTTTCCAACCCGATCCGGGAGGAGATGTAGCCAGTTTGCGCGCGTCGATAATGCCCGGCCACAAGAAGAAGCGTGTGCATACCGCGTTCGCGGTAATTGTAAGAGGCCTGCAAAAGCAGTGTGCTTTTGCCTGCGTTCATAGTTGCATAGTGAAAATAAAGCTTGGCCATCGGCGCTTGCCATATCCCACCTTCGGGGTTTTACGCCAGCCCGCTTGCCATTGACCCCGATTGATGTTTCGTTTCGCAACCTTCTTAATTACGACCCGCTGGCATTTTGTCGACGGGTTGGCCTGATCCAGCAAGCCATAACATGGGAGACCAGAATGCCGCGTTTCGCGAAATTTCTTTCAGCAACTTTGATCGCGACCGGCTTTGCTGCCGGTGCAGCCCAGGCTGCGGAGCCCGATAGTTGTAAAACGGTTCGTTTTTCGGATGTCGGCTGGACAGATATCACAGCGACCACAGCAACGGCTTCAGTTGTTCTGGAAGCGCTCGGCTATCAGCCGACCGTGCAAATTCTCTCAGTCCCTGTGACCTATGCTTCCTTGAAGAACAACGACATAGATGTCTTTCTCGGAAACTGGATGCCAACTATGGAAGCCGATATCGCGTCCTATCGCGACGACAAATCGGTAGAAACCATCGTCACGAATCTGGAAGGCGCAAAATATACGCTGGCCGTTCCGAAATCCACATTCGATGCGGGCGTCAAAACCTTCGCTGATATCGCCAAAAACAAGGACAAGTTCGACAGCAAGATTTACGGCATCGAGCCCGGCAATGACGGCAACCGCCTGATCCTTGAGATGATTTCCGACGGCAAGTTCGATTTGAACGGTTTCGAACTGGTTGAAAGCTCGGAAGCTGGCATGTTGTCTGAAGTTCAGCGCGCGACCAATGCCGGGCGTGACATCGTGTTTCTGGGCTGGGAACCCCACCCGATGAACGCGAACTTCGACATCGAATATCTCGACGGTGGGGATGAGGTGTTCGGTCCCAATTTCGGTGGCGCAACAGTTCACACCAATACGCGCGCTGGCTATTCGACTGATTGCCCGAATGTCGGTGCACTGTTGAAGAACATGGTGTTCTCGCTTGATATGGAAAACGAGATCATGGGCGCGATTCTGAACGATGGTACGGACCCCAAGGAAGCGGCGAGCGCCTGGTTGAAGAAGAATCCGGACGTTCTGAGGCCTTGGCTGGAAGGCGTCACCACCTTCGACGGCTCGGAAGGACAAGCGGCCGTTTCCGAAGCGGTCGGTGAATAGCGGATAATCCGATGACAGGCGGTCGCTGAAGGCGGTCGCCTGTTCGTTTATGCGGCAAACGGAAATTAAACGGAGATCAGGCAAATCCGCATGGAAAACCTGGGTGACATTTTGAGCGCGAAGATACCCGTCGGAAGATGGGGTAAGCTTTTCTTCGATTATCTCACCTCGAATTTCGCTTGGTTTTTCGACTCGCTTGCTTCAGCGATCAGCTCAATTCTGTCGAGCACGTCGGATGCACTTTTATGGCTGCCGCCGCTCGTTCTGATCGGCCTTTTCGTGATTGTCTCCTTTCTTCTGCAACGCTCTTGGAAACTGTCTCTGGGAACAGCTATCGGCCTTCTGTTCATTCTCAACCAGGGCCTTTGGCGCGAAACCGTTGAAACGCTGGTGCTGGTGGTCTCTGCAGCCACGTTATCCATGGCGATCGGCGTGCCAGTCGGAATCTGGGCGGCACATCACGAGCGGTTTTATACCTGGATTCAGCCGGTGCTGGATCTGATGCAGACGCTGCCCACATTCGTATATCTCATTCCGGTGTTGATTTTGTTCGGGCTGGGCGCCGCACCAGGCGTGATTGTCACGGTGATTTTCGCCTCCCCGGCCCCCATCCGCCTCACTTATCTCGGCATCAAGTCCGTTCCCAAGCCTATGCTGGAGGCCGGTTCAGCCTTCGGTGCCACTAAACGCCAATTGCTTTGGAAAGTGGAACTGCCGTCAGCGTTGCCGACAATTATGGCCGGGTTGACGCAATGCATCATGCTTTGCCTGTCGATGGTGGTTATCGCCGCGTTGATCGGGGCCAATGGGCTCGGCAAGCCGGTGGTGCGTGCGCTCAATTCGGTCAACATCCCTCTGGGTCTGGAGGCCGGTCTGGCGATCGTCGTTCTTGCGATCATTCTTGATCGCATGTCGCGCATCCGCACGGGAGCGACGTTGTGAATACCGCTGTTGATTTTCAGAATGTCGACATCGTGTTTGGCGATGCCAACCAGCGCCAACGTGCTTTGGCGATGGTTGATAAGGGTGCGAGCCGAGAAAAAATCCTGGCTGAAACTGGGGCTGTTTTGGGTTGCGCCAGCGCCAACCTGAGGGTCGAGGAAGGCGAAATCTCGGTTTTGATGGGTCTGTCGGGTTCGGGCAAATCCACTCTTCTGCGCGCGGCTAACCGCCTGAATGTCCTTTCGCGCGGCCATGTGCTGGTCAAGAATGATGGCGGGATGGTCGATGTCGCAACCTGTGACGACCGTATGCTGCGCAACATTCGTCAGACCCGAATTGCCATGGTTTTCCAGCAATTCGCCCTTCTTCCCTGGCGCACTGTCGAGGAAAATGTCGGTTTTGGTCTCGAACTGGCAGGTTCGAGCAAGGCAGAGCGCTCCGCGCGCGTAGCGGAGCAACTCGCCCTTGTGGGCCTTGATCAATGGGCTGACAAATACGCCCATGAATTATCGGGCGGCATGCAGCAACGCGTAGGCCTCGCGCGCGCCTTCGCTACGCAGGCTCCAATCCTGTTGATGGATGAGCCTTTTTCGGCTCTCGATCCGCTGATCCGCACGAAGCTGCAGGATGAATTGCTTGCCCTCCAGGTCAGGTTGAAAAAGACCATCATCTTTGTCAGCCACGATCTGGAGGAAGCGCTGAAGATCGGCTCCAAGATCACGATCATGGAAGGGGGTCGCATCGTCCAAACAGGTACACCGGAAG
>JAFAGL010000110.1 GCA_023422735.1 Pseudomonadota bacterium | reverse complement strand
GATACGGTCGGCGCCGGCGACACCGTCAATGCCGGGCTCCTGGCTTATCTGTCCGACAATGCGCTTTTGACCAAAAGCGCCGTTGCGCAACTGAGCGAAGATCAGCTTCGGTCTGCACTTGCATTCGCCAATCGCGCCGCATCGGTCACGGTGTCGCGCGCGGGTGCAAATCCTCCCTGGCGGCACGAACTCAACGGCTGATCACGGCTGATCGCTGCTGAAACGAACTGCCGTGCAGGCCCTTGACCTTCCAGTAAGGGGAAACCTTACATGCGGTGCAGGATTTCAAAAGACGAGGATTGATCGTCATGAGCGGCGACACGACCAACAAGACTGCCACCATCTATCGAATGGTGATGCCGAGCCATATCTGCCCGTTCGGGCTGAAAGCCGTCGATCTCCTGAAACGCAAGGGCTACCAGGTTGACGACCATTGGCTGCGCACGCGCGCCGAAACCGATGCGTTCAAGGCAGAACACAACGTCAAGACGACGCCGCAAACCTTTATCGATGGCAAGCGGGTGGGCGGTTATGACGATCTGCGCCGCTTTTTCGGGCTGAAAGTGCGTGATTCCAACGCCGTCAGCTATACGCCGGTTCTCGTGGTTTTCGCAGTTGCGGCGTTGATTGCGCTGGCCACGAGTTATGCCGCTTTCGGCACGGTCTGGACGCTGATGGTGGTGCAATGGTTCATCGCCATCACCATGTCCATTCTGGCGATGCTCAAATTGCAGGATATCGAAAGCTTCTCGTCGATGTTCCTGAATTATGACATTCTGGCGCGCCGCTACGTGCCTTACTCCTATGTTTATCCCTTTGCCGAACTTCTGGCCGGCATCCTGATGATTTCTGGCGCGCTGAAGTTCATCTCGATCCCCGTTGCCTTGTTTATCGGCGGCATTGGCGCGTTTTCCGTATTCAAGGCGGTTTATATCGACAAGCGCGAAATCAAATGCGCCTGCGTCGGCGGGTCGAGCAAGGTGCCGCTCGGCTTTGTTTCGCTGACGGAAAACCTCATCATGGTCGCCATGGCGATCTGGATGCTGTTTCCTCGCGCGATGGGCTGAGCCCGGTCGCTGTCAGAACGTTACATGCGCGGTGGCGCTTTGCGTCACCGCAATAAAAGACGGGTTGGCGAAATCGGCCGGTGCAGTGCCGCGCTTGCCATAGCGCAACGGCTTTCCATCCTGCGTGAACGTCATCCCGCCCGCCGCACGCAGGATCGCATCGCCCGCTGCCGTATCCCATTCCATGGTCGGCCCGAAGCGGGGATAAATGTCGGCTTCGCCCGAAGCCAGCAAACAGAATTTCAGCGACGACCCGACGGAAACTGCTTCACTGTCGGCAAAGCGCGCCAGAAACGCATCGGTTTCTGCGGTGCGATGCGACCGGCTGGCGACCAGTCGCGGCTTTTGCGAACACAGGCTCGCCTCGATTTTTTGCCGCAACGCGCTGCCTTCCAGCTTGCACACCTCACCCGGACGTCCGGCATAAAGCGCCTTGCGCGCGGGGGCGAACACGACGCCGATCACCGGTTCGCCATGGCGGATCAATGCGATATTGACCGTGAAGTCGTGGTTGCGGGCCACGAATTCGCGCGTGCCATCCAGCGGATCGACCAGAAAGAACGTATCGCCAAGCCGATCGGGATAAAGCCCCGCCGACGCCTCTTCTTCCGCCACGCAGGGAATTTCGGGAAAGGCCGCGCGCAAACCGTCGAGGATCACGGCTTCTGCCGCCCGGTCGGCCAGGGTTACGGGCGACGAATCCTTTTTGGTGTCCACCGCGAACTCGTTTTGGAAGACCTCCATCACGACCTTGCCCGCCGCTATGGCCAAACGCTCGAAAAGGTCCAGAAAATCGCTGTCATTCGGATGTGTCATTCGCCGATCATAACTGCCTTTAACCGGCGCGTCTTGTGGTCGACCGGCGATTTCCTTGCTTATTCGCGCGCATCCGGCGGCAGAATCAGCGTTTCTTGCTGGATAGCCGGATCGCGTAGAGCCGCACGGTGGCGCTTGCGATCATGCGTCAAAAGCGACCACACCGAGATGAACATGGCGGCGATCAACGGCCCGACGACAAAGCCGTTGATGCCGATCAGGGAAATTCCGCCAAGCGTGGAAACCAGGATCACGTAATCGGGCATCCGCGTTTCCTTGCCGACCAGCGGCGGCCGCAACAGATTGTCGACCAGGCCGATCACCAGAACGCCGACCAGAACAAGGATCGTGCCTTTCAGATAGCTGCCGGACAGGAGCAGGAACAGCGCGACCGGCCCCCAGACGATAAACGATCCGACCGCTGGAAGCAGCGACAGCACGGCCATCAGCACGCCCCATAAAAGCGCAGCCGGAATATCCAGAAGCCACAGCGTGATGCCGCCGATCGCACCCTGGATCAACGCGATGATCACATTGCCCTTCACCGTCGCCTTCACCACCGAAGTGAACTTGTCGATGATGAAGGTGGTATGGTGATCGTTCAGCGGGCTGGCATCCTTGATCGTGGCACGAAGCGGAGGCCCGTCCTTGAACAGAAAGAAGAGCACGTAAAGCATCACGCCCACGCTGATGACGATCTGCGCCGTCCCCTGCCCGATGGAAACGAGCCGGGTGGCGATCATTTGCGAAGCGCTGCCGAGAAAGCCGGTGATCCGCTGCTGGATTTCCTGAAACGTGCCGAGATTGGATTGTTCGAGATAATGAAACACCGAATCCGGCAACGCATCGCGTATTCGCTGCATCAGCGCCGCAGGGTCGATCTCGCGTGAACTGATGCTGCGATAAAAGCCTGTTGCTTCGGATGCGAGCGACGAAAGAATGAAAGTGCCGGGAATGAGCACGATGCAGATACAGGCCAGAACGCTCAAGCCTGCAGCCCAGCCTTTGCGGCCGTTGAGCTTGTTTTCCAGCCATTTTTGCAACGGGTGAAAAATGATCGCCAGAATCACGGCCCACATCAGCGCGCCATAGAAGGGCAGCAGCAGCCAGATAAACGCGACGGTCGCCAAAACCAGCACGGTCGCGAAGCTGATGCGCTCCACACTCGGAGGTGATCTGGTCATCGCAAAAGCCCCGCATTCCGTTCTTGCGAGTTAACGTCTTGTGCCCAAACGTCAAGTGAGATCTTGTGATGAGAACTGGCTGGGGCGCCTGGATTCGAACCAGGGAATGACGGTACCAAAAACCGTTGCCTTACCACTTGGCTACGCCCCAACGTCGCGGCAAGCGCTGCGATGGATCGCCGGGCTATACACGCAGCGATCCGTGCAATCAATCATGTTCCGCGCAGATCAACACCTCACGTCGCGTCAAGTGGCGCGCACGGCCTGCGCCACCTGTTCGATGATGTAATCCTGCGTGTCGCGTTCGAGATAAGGGTGCATCGGCAGCGCGAACACGTCGAGCGCGACCTGTTCGCTCACCGGCAGGCCTTCGGAAGCGCAAGGGTAATGCTTGTAAGCCGTTTGCTGGTGCAGCGGCTTGGGATAATACACCGCCGTCGGCACGCCGTTTTCGCCCAGTTGCTTGAGGATCGCCTGCCGGTCCTTGCCCGGCGCGCGCACCACATATTGCGCCCAAACCGAGGTCGAGCCCTGAGCGATCTTCGGCGTCGTCAGAACATTCGACAATCCGTTTTCGTAGCGCTGGGCAATTTCGTTGCGCGCGATGATCTCGTCGGGGAAAATCTTCAGCTTTTCGATCAGGATCGCCGCCTGGATCGTGTCGAGCCTTCCGTTCATGCCGATGCGCACATTGTCGTAGCGGTCCGATCCCTTGCCGTGGAACAACAAGGAGCGCAGCAGGTCCGCCATGTCGTCGTCATCGGTATAGATCGCGCCGCCGTCGCCGTAACAGCCGAGCGGCTTGGCGGGAAAGAAGCTGGTCGTCGTGAAATCGCCGAATGTGCCGACATTGCGCGTCTTGTAAACGCCGCCATAGCCCTGCGCCGCATCGCATAACAGCCACAAGCC
>JAFAGL010000088.1 GCA_023422735.1 Pseudomonadota bacterium | reverse complement strand
ATTCACTTCACTTTTTAACTGCTGCCTGCGCAGCCGCCAGGCGTGCGATCGGCACCCGGAAAGGCGAGCAGGACACGTAATCCAGGCCCACTTCCTCGCAGAAATGGATCGACGCCGGATCACCGCCATGCTCCCCGCAGATGCCAAGCTTGATCTCGCCGCGCGTATGCCTGCCTTTTTCCACGGCAATGCGCACCAGTTCGCCAACGCCATCCACGTCTATCGATACAAACGGATCCTGTTCGATGATTCCCTTTTGCCGATACGTCTCCAGGAAACCGGCTGCATCGTCGCGGGAAATACCGAAGGTCGTTTGCGTCAAGTCGTTGGTACCAAACGAGAAAAACTCGGCTTTCTCCGCAATTTTGTCAGCCTGAAGTGCTGCGCGCGGCAGTTCGATCATCGTCCCGACAAGATAATCGATAGGTTGATCGGATTCGGCGATCACATCTTTGGCAACCTGGTCGATGCGCGCTTTCACATAGTCCAATTCAGCGACCAGCCCGACCAAAGGCACCATGATTTCCGGAACCACGGGATTTCCGGTCTTTTTCGCCGCCTCTACCGCCGCCTCGAAGATCGCGCGAGCCTGCATTTCTGCGATTTCGGGATAAGAAACCGCCAGTCTACAGCCACGATGCCCGAGCATTGGATTGAACTCATGCAGTTCTTCCGTACGGTGTAACAGCTTGTCCGGATCGACGCCCATAGCCTTCGCGACTTCGGCGATTTCTTCATCCGTTTTGGGAAGAAATTCATGCAAAGGTGGATCAAGCAAGCGGATCGTAACAGGCAAACCTGCCATGATTTCAAAGAGTTCGAGAAAATCTGCGCGCTGCATCGGCAACAGTTTGACAAGCGCTTTGCGGCGCCCCTCCTCCTTGTCCGATAAGATCATTTCGCGCATTGCGATAATGCGATCTTCGTCAAAGAACATATGTTCTGTACGGCAAAGCCCGATCCCCTCCGCGCCAAATGAGCGTGCCATCCGCGCATCGGCCGGCGTTTCCGCATTGGTACGCACCTTCATGCGCCGGATCTTATCCGCCCATTCCATGATGGCCGCGAAGTCGCCCGAAAGTTCTGGCTGCAGCATCGGAACAGCGCCCTTGAGAACCTGACCGTTCGATCCATCAATCGTGATGATATCGCCTTTCCTGAAGGTCTGGCCCATCACGCTCATCGTGCCTGCACGGGCATCGACGCGCAGCGTTCCGGCCCCGGAAACGCAAGGCTTTCCCATGCCGCGCGCCACCACCGCAGCGTGGCTTGTCATGCCGCCACGCGTCGTCAGGATGCCTTCAGACGCATGCATGCCGTGAATGTCTTCCGGGCTCGTTTCCACGCGCACCAGAACGACCTTGCGGCCCTGCTTCTTCAGGTCTTCAGCCTCATCCGAGGTGAATACCAGCTCGCCTGTGGCAGCGCCTGGAGAGGCAGGCAACCCCACGGCAATGATGTTCCGTTCAGCCGAGGGATCGATGGTGGGATGCAGCAGTTGATCGAGCGATGCCGGATCAATCCGTGCAATGGCTTCTTCTTTCGAAATCAGGCCCTCGCCAGCCATTTCCACAGCTGTCTTCAGCGCAGCCTTCGCCGTGCGCTTGCCTGAACGCGTTTGCAGCATCCAGAGCTTGCCTCGCTCGATCGTGAATTCAAGATCCTGCATGTCGCGATAATGCTGTTCGAGCACATTCGCGATGCGAACGAACTCGTTGAATGCTTCCGGCATTACCTTTTGCAGCGATGGCTGATCCGAACCCGCAGCAATGCGCGCTTCTTCCGTGATATTCTGCGGCGTGCGAATGCCGGCCACCACATCCTCGCCCTGCGCATTGACGAGAAATTCGCCGTAAAGCGCCTTTTCACCCGTCGACGGATTGCGTGTGAAGGCAACGCCAGTGGCAGAGGTCTCGCCCATATTGCCAAAGACCATTGCCTGGACGTTCACTGCGGTGCCCCAGCTCTCGGGGATCTCATGCAAACGGCGGTATGTGATCGCGCGCGCATTCATCCAACTGGAAAATACTGCGCCGATCGCGCCCCAGAGCTGTTCATGCGGATCCTGCGGGAAAGGCTGACCCAGCTCTTCTTCAATCTTTTGCTTGTAATGGCCGACAATTTTCTTCCAGTCGGCAGCAGTGATCTCGGTATCGAGATCAACTCCCAAGCGCGCTTTCTGGTCTTCCAGAATTTCCTCGAAATGCTCGTGATCAACGCCAAGCACGACATCGGAATACATCTGGATAAAGCGGCGGTAACTGTCCCAAGCAAATCGCTCGTCTGAGGCATCATTTGCCAGCGCCTCAACTGTCTCGTCGTTGAGACCGAGGTTCAGCACGGTGTCCATCATGCCGGGCATGGAAGCGCGCGCACCCGACCGCACCGAAACAAGCAGAAGCTTGTCCTTGTCCCCAAAACGACGGCCTGCAATCTCGCCGACCTTTGCTAACGCAGTCTCAACCTCACTTTTCAGTTCGGGTGGATAGCTTTGGCCATGTGCATAATAATAGGAGCAGACGTCCGTGGTGACTGTAAAACCGGGCGGAACCGGCAAACCAAGACTGCACATCTCGGCAAGGTTTGCTCCTTTGCCTCCCAGCAAATTCTTGTCTCCGGCCCGGCCTTCCGCCGCGCCATCACCGAAGCTGTATACCCACTTAGTCATCCGCCATGCTCTCCTCGCCAGCAGCCCGCAGGACCATCTATGGCGCGGATAGCGCTTCACAAAGGCGCTTGGCAAGGCCGGCTGTTGCAGTGCAACAGATTCAATCGATTGATGCCGCTGTCAATCTTCGATAACGGCAGTCACGCCACGCCGACGCGGCATGACTACCATCCGCGCCATGATGATCCCGGCCGCCAAAAAGGCAGCAGCGACCACGATCAGCGCCGGTACAGCACCGACATCCGGGCCGAAGATAACGTCATGCATGCGGCGACCGGGCATGAGAGTAAAGGCCCCGGCTATGATAAGACCTCCCACGTAAGTTCCTCCCATATAGCCGCGATGACGCTCCATCTCACCAGACCGAGCAGCGAACTCCATTCACGATCCCGAAAATCGTAAACACCGAAAGAAGGTGAATCGGCCCAAAGGGACCGACCACGCGAAAACCGAAAATGAAGAAGGAAGTGAAGGCGGTAAGCAGCATTAGAGCGGCCCACATACGGCCGAGCAGTTTGTGGAGACTATTGCCCTTGCGCCTGTACAAGACGAAAGTGCCGAGCACCAACGCCGTTGCCGCGCAAGCAACGTGGATCTGGACTATATGGGGAGCATCAATGAGCGGTTGGAATGTCATACTTTTCTTTTCGGATAAGCCGAAACGAGGTCTGACTTACCGCGAGGTTCGAAGGCAATTTAAACTGCGTGAACGGGTGCGTTTGCTTCGCGGGTGACAACTTTTTGAATTCCGCGCTTCGCGAATGGCTGGGCCATTTTCAGCACCGCTTGGTTTGGGTCGTGCTGATCGTTGTCGGGCTTGTGCTTGGGCTGGCGGGGCCATTCGGAACGTACAGCGATTTTCCAGCCGTCGTGTTGATCATTTACTGGTGTTTCGTGGCTGTGCTGACTTACGCAAGCGGTCTCTTCGCGGTGATCAGCATCCAGACACTCGGCGCGCACCGAAAATGGCCTTCCCCCGTTGTTAAGCTGTTGGGAGGCATCGCGGCCGGTGTGCCCGTTACTGTAGTTGTTCTAACAATCAACGGCATATCGTATGGCTTCGATTACAGGGGCGACATTTCTGCGCTCGCGCTTTGGGGCTATTGCACTGCAATTTCGCTCGGCGTTTCCCTTACCTTCAGCTTGATCCATCTCGAACAAAAGAAGCGACGCATCACGTCAGTGGAGTCCCCGTCAGTTTCCAACGCTCCGCGCATTCTCCAGCGTCTGTCACCAGCCCAGCGCGGACGTCTGTTCGCACTATCGGTACAAGACCATTATACGCAGATCACCACCCATCGAGGAAAATCCCTTGTCTTGATAAGGTTGTCAGATGCCATTGCTGAAACCCAAGGTATGCAAGGTCTTCAGATCCACCGTTCGCATTGGGTTGCGCTAGACGCCGTGCGAGAAGGGCGCAGCAAAAATGGTCGGATCGAGCTGGAATTAGAGAACGGCGATGTGCTTCGAGTCAGCCGAAGTTTCGCGAGTATTGTCCGGGAGGCGGGACTGTTGCGCGAAAAAACGTTGCGAAGCCGCTAGCTGACGTCCACCAGCTTTTCCGCAGCTTGGAGGTCAACGGATACGAGTTGGCTCACACCTTGCTCCGCCATTGTGACACCGAACAGTCGATTCATACGTGCCATGGTGATCGGATTATGTGTGATCACCACAAAACGCGTATCGGTGGAAGCAGACATTTCGTCCATGAGATTGCAGAAGCGCTCAACATTGTGGTCGTCGAGTGGAGCATCCACTTCGTCCAGCACGCAGATCGGTGCGGGGTTCGTCAGGAAAACCGCGAAGATCAAGGCCATTGCAGTCAATGCTTGCTCACCGCCAGAAAGTAGCGTCATCGTTTGCGGACGCTTTCCCGGTGGCCGGGCCAAGATTTCAAGCCCCGCCTCCAACGGATCTTCGGACTCTATCAATTCCAGTCGCGCCTCACCCCCGCCGAATAAACGAGAAAACAAGCGCTGAAACTGACTGTTAACCTCTTCGTAGGCCGCTAGCAGACGTTCGCGACCCTCACGATTAATTCCTTGAATTGCTTGCCTGAGCATCCGGATCGCTTCCACGACATCGTGGCGTTCGGAAACCAGAGAATTAAGGCGCTCGGCAAGTTCACTTTGCTCTTCATCAGCACGCAAATTCACCGCGCCAAGTCGTTCGCGTTCGACTTTGAGCCGTTCCAAACGTTGCTCCACCTCGTCAATCGAGGGCAAGCGCTCGGTGTCCTCGATTCCGAATTGGGCAAGAGCCCTATTTGGAAGAACCCCCAATACCTCATTGATACGTGCTTCCACATCGAGCCGGCGATCATCGGCAGCGGTCGAGCGCTCTTCAGCGCGCCCGCGGGCTTCGCGCGCTTCCGAAAGTGCCGTGATAGCGGCAGTGGCCGCCTTGTCCAGCTCCATTTGCTTGCTTTCGGCGCCTTGCAGGGCTGCTGCGGCTTGGTGATGCGCGATTTGGGACTCTGATAATTCGCCAAGAAGAGTTTGGCGGCGACGTTCCAGATTTTCTGGTTCGAACAAAAGCTCTTCTTGCTCTTTTGCAGCTTCCTCGCGACGCTCGTTAAGCACAAGTCGCTGCTGCAGGGCATTTTGAATGCGTGACTGCCAAGACTGGCGTTTAGCGACAAGGGCTTGCAAGCGTCGCACGCGCACCTCATTCTCGCGCCTTGATTTTTCGAGCGTCAAACGCAAATCGTCATGCAGTGTCCGAGCTGACAAAGCTTCCGCTCGCGCAGATTGAAATGCTGAGTCGAGTTCAGAAATATCTGGCGCGCTGCTGAGTGCAGATTGTGCTCCATTTAAGACGCGCTGGGCGTTGGCGGCATTTTCCTCGATTTGCTCGAGCCTCTGGAGAACCGCCACTTTCTGCGCGACTTGATCCGCCTGAAGTCGCTCGGATCTGAGCAGCGCGTCTCGCGCCTCGACCTCCTTTTGCTGCGCTTTTTGCAGCACCTGCCGATGAGTCCGCTCAGTTTGAAGAACATCGCGAAGAGCCGCGTCTGCCTTTTTGGCGATGTCATCGATTCTCAAAAGTCGCTCGCGCGCTTCCGCGCGCGCCGTTTCAAGTTCGAACAATCGGTTTTTTTGAGCCAACCGCAGGGCTGCCGCAGTAGGTGCATTCGCGCTGGCCTGATAGCCATCCCAACGCCATACGGCTCCTTCACGGGTTACCAAACGCTGTCCTGGTGATAACTCGCACTGTAGTCGCTGAGCATCTTCGGGACTTGCCAAACCGATCTGTGAGAGCCTGCGCGCCAGTTGCCGCGGCGCTCTAACAAATTCGGCAAGCGCAACAACGCCAGCGGGTAAAGCCGGGTCATCCAGCCGAAAAGGAGCATTACCCCAAAATGCCGGTGCTTTCGCATCCAGTGGCAAGGCAAGGTCATCCCCAAAAGCCGCGCCAAGAGCTGCTTCATAACCGGGTTCGACTTCGATCCGATCAAGAACTGGAGAAAACTCTTCTCCCAATCCGGCCCTCAAAAGCTTCTCTAAAGTTTGGGCTTCGATTTCAATTCGCGTGAGTGCGGCCTTCGCTTCGGCCAGTGGAATTCGGGTTTCCGACTCCTCACCTCCGGCAACGACTAGCGCCGTTTCCGTTTGTTTCAGGTCAGCTTCAGCTTGACGAAGTTGGAGCTGCGTTTCGGCTAAGGATTCTTGCGCGGCGGTGACTTCAGCTGCGGATG
>JAFAGL010000076.1 GCA_023422735.1 Pseudomonadota bacterium | reverse complement strand
TCCTTTCGCACTGCTGTGGAATGGGAAACCCGCTGGCCGAGAATATCGTCCGGCTACTTATGGCGCTGAAGCTGGTTTCGCTGGGGAGAGGCGCTTCCGGCGTCAGGCTCGAACTCGTTCGATTGATTGAAGGGATGTTGGAGAACGGGGTTATTCCCATAATTCCCGAAAAGGGCTCGGTTGGTGCTTCCGGAGATCTCGCGCCATTGGCCCATCTTGCGGCAGTTATGATGGGCGAAGGAGAGGCCTTCTTCCAGAATGAACGGACGACCGGCAAGGCGGCACTAGATCGTGCTGGCTTGAAGCCGATCGTTCTTGCCGCAAAGGAGGGCTTGGCGCTCATCAACGGGACGCAGGCCTCGACGGCACTGGCTTTGGCGGGCCTTTTTCGTGCTCACCGCGCGTTGCAGTCCGCTTTGGTCACGGGTGCTCTTTCAACAGACGCGGCAATGGGTTCGTCTGCGCCCTTCGTCGAGGGTATCCATACCTTGCGTGGTCATCGCGGACAGATCGACACAGCGGCTAGTTTGCGCGCTTTGATGGACGGCTCGGTCATTCGCGAAAGTCATATTCAAGGCGATGAGCGCGTTCAGGATCCGTACTGCCTGCGCTGCCAGCCGCAAGTCGACGGCGCATGCCTCGATCTGTTACGTCAAGCGGGCCGGACGCTTGAAATCGAGGCGAATGCCGTCACGGACAACCCGCTGGTGCTGGAAGACGACAGTGTGGTCTCCGGCGGCAATTTCCATGCCGAGCCGGTTGCGTTTGCGGCCGATCAGATCGCCATTGCGATATGCGAAATGGGTGCGATCGCGCAGCGTCGGATCGCGCTTTTGGTTGATCCGGCACTGTCTTATGGTCTTCCGGCCTTTCTTGCTAAGAAGCCTGGCTTGAATTCGGGGTTGATGATTGCTGAAGTCACATCGGCTGCCCTGATGAGCGAAAATAAGCAGATGGCCCACCCGGCCTCTGTGGATTCGACTCCAACATCCGCCAACCAGGAAGACCATGTTTCGATGGCCTGTCACGGTGCACGTCGTTTGCTGCAGATGAGCGAAAACCTCTTCGGGATTATCGGGATCGAGGCGTTGACTGGCGCGCAGGGTGTTGAATTGCGCGCACCTTTGGCAACCAGTCCCGAACTTTCCAAGGCAATTGCCTGTTTGCGAAAGACAATCTCGCCACTTGAGGAGGATCGCTACATGGCCAACGATCTGCAGGCGGCCAGCGCGTTGATTGCCGAGGGGCAGTTGGTGGCCAGTGTGACTGCCGGGCTGCTGCCGGCTCTGGAAGGATAAGCGATGACGGTTGCTGAGGTTATACGCGGTCAATCACCGGTTGTTTTAGGCTTTCCGCATACGGGAACGTATGTGCCGGCGGACATAGCAGACCGGCTGAATGACACCGGAAAGCTTCTCACCGACACTGACTGGCATATCCATCAGCTCTACGATGGTTTGCTGCCGGGTGTAACAACAGTTCGCGCGACGTTTCATCGCTACGTCATCGACGCCAACCGAGATCCTTCAGGCATCAGTCTTTATCCCGGTCAAAACACGACGGGTCTTGTGCCCACTACTGATTTTGATGGGCAAAACATCTGGAAAGACGGTCAGGATCCGACAGCTCAAGACGTCGCAGTGCGGTTGAATGACTTTCACCGCCCTTATCATGAGGCTCTGCAAGCGGAGCTTGAACGAGTAAAGGCACTGCATGGGGTAGCGGTTCTTTACGATTGCCATTCCATCCGCTCGCATATCCCATTTCTGTTCGAAGGAAGGTTGCCGGATTTCAATATCGGGACCAACAATGGAACGACCTGCGACGATGATTTTGAAACTGCCGTGTTTGAAGCCGCAGGCGAAGCTCGATCATTTTCAAGCGTATTGAACGGACGCTTCAAGGGCGGATGGACGACACGCCACTACGGCCAACCGCAAAACGGCATTCACGCAATTCAGATGGAATTGGCGCAAGCGACGCATCTCGCCTCCGAAACACTTCCATTCGCCTATGATGAAGCGAAGGCAGAAGCTTTGCGCATTGTTTTGAAGCAGATTCTCGAGCGCATCGAAGGCGTTGCGCTGAAACTTAAATCCTGACGAAAGGGCCGATCGAATGAACAACCCTCGCCACAATATTCGTGACGTCCGTGCTCCGCGTGGGGAAACGCTGACGGCCCAAAGCTGGATGACTGAGGCGCCGATGCGCATGTTGATGAACAATCTCGACCCTGACGTTGCCGAGCGGCCGCATGAACTGGTTGTTTACGGCGGCATCGGCCGCGCGGCCCGCACTTGGGAGGATTTTGATCGCATCGTTTCTACGCTCAAGACTTTGACGGAAGAAGAAACCTTGCTCGTTCAGTCGGGCAAGCCGGTCGGAGTATTTCGTACGCATAAGGACGCCCCACGGGTCCTGATCGCCAATTCCAATCTGGTGCCGCATTGGGCAAGTTGGGACCATTTCAACGAGCTCGATAAGAAGGGCCTGGCCATGTATGGTCAGATGACGGCGGGTTCCTGGATTTACATTGGCGCCCAAGGCATCGTTCAGGGCACCTATGAAACATTCGTTGAGGCTGGGCGGCAGCACTACGATGGAAATCTCAATGGCAAATGGATCCTGACCGGCGGTCTGGGCGGTATGGGCGGGGCGCAGCCGCTTGCCGCTGTAATGGCAGGCGCATGTTGTCTGGCGGTCGAATGTGACGAAACACGCGCCGACTTTCGTTTGCGCACGCGCTATGTTGATGAAAAAACGCGTAGCCTTGATGAGGCCTTGGCGAAAATAGAAGAATGGACGAAAGCCGGCGAGGCCAAGTCAATCGCCCTGATCGCCAATGCAGCCGATATTTTCCCCGAATTGGTGAAGCGAAATATTCGCCCTGAC
>JAFAGL010000051.1 GCA_023422735.1 Pseudomonadota bacterium | reverse complement strand
TCAAGAACCTCGAATGGGAGCGGATTCACGAAACGCTGGTGGATACCGACTTCAACATTTCCGAAACCGCGCGGCGGCTTGGCATGCACCGCCGCACGTTGGCGCGCAAACTGGAAAAGCGTCGCGTGAACTGAGGCGCCTCGGTCCACGTCAAGTTCAGGCAATGCCGGCCTTGCCCGCCGGGCCCGCCGGACGGGCGCTGCCATCGCGCATTGCCCAATATGCTCAGGCTTCCGTTTTGCTCAGCAGCAAAGAGGTGTTCCAAGGATCGCGAACCCGCAACCCTTCCGCCTTCGCTTCGATTGCCGGATTGGCCGCGCGCAAGCGCGCTTCGGTTGCGGCGTAGATATGCGCATCGGCTGGGCGAAGCTCGACTTCGCGCAGACCCGTCGCGCCATCCGGACGAAATGTGGCGTTACGGCTGTTCCAGATATTGCCCGCAAGATGGTGATGATAGCCGCCGGACCCGTAGAAGCTAGCACCGGGATAGCGGGCGGCGATTTCCAGACCGAGCGCATCGGCATAAAAGGCATCGGCCGCTTGCGTGTCGCCAACCTGTAGGTGGACATGACCGACAACCGTCTTTTCCGGCGCGCCCTTCCAGGAGACGGTGCTCGCTTGCGCGACAAGATCATCGAGATCGAGATGATCTGTCGTCATTGCGACCATGCCATCCTTGTGCGGCCAGTCTTTTGAAGGGCGATCAACATAAAGCTCGATCCCGTTGTTTTCCGGATCGGCGAGATAAAGCGCTTCGCTGACCCTATGGTCGGACGCGCCCTGCAGGCGGATCTGTTGTTGCGCTGCATGATTGAGCCAGGCGCCGAGATCGACACGTTCGGGAAACAAAAAGGCGGTGTGAAAGAGCCCGGCATCGCTTCGGCTGGATTGCGGCGCGTTGCGATCGCCAATCAGCTCAAGAAATACAGTTGCCCCTGCGCCCAGGTGAATATGTCCGTCGCTGTGATCGATCAATTCGAGCCCGATCACGCGTCGATAAAAGTCGCTCACTTTATCCAGATCGCGAACGATGAGCGTGACCTTGCCGATCCGCAAAGGCGTTGATGTGGAGGTAATGTTGCTGGCCATCGAAATCCCACCCGAACATGTGTTCTGCAAAGATGACCTGTCGTGATCGTTTATTCCAGAGGTCAAACAAGGGAAGGTTCGTTCACAAAAATAGAACGATTGCCGCGCCGTTCAGCAAGCCTGAAGGGACACGACCCGGTTTCGCCCACGCGCTTTGGCCTCGTACAAGCCTGCATCCGCGATGGCCAGAAGCGCATCCAGACTCAGCGCGTCCGGCATGGTCGTGGCGATGCCGAAGCTGGCTGTAACATTCAGGTCCCGCTTGCCAAGGGAGATAGGTGTTTCGGCGAGGGCGAGCCGGATTTTTTCTGCCACGCGCAAGGCATCGTGCTGTGTGGTTCCCGGCAAGAGCACCGCGAACTCCTCACCCCCCAAACGACCGATCAGATCAGTGGACCGGATTTGCGACTGGCAGGTTTGCGCAATATTCACCAGCACATCGTCGCCTGCGGCGTGACCGTAACTGTCATTGATGGATTTGAAATGATCAATGTCGAACATCACGACCGATGACGGCTTGCCTTGCCTTTGCATCAGCTCGATGATCTGCTTCGACTGACCCTTGAAGGCGCGCCGGGACAAGACCCGCGTCAGTACATCGACTTCCGCCGTGCGCCGAAGCTCCAGCTCATTCATGACGATGTCGGCCAGATCGCTCATGATCTCGATTTCGCGCGCGCCGAACTGTCTCGGCACATGATCGATCGCGCAAAGCGTGCCAAGCGTCATTCCATCGGGCGCACGCAATGGCATGCCCGCATAAAAACGCAGATGGGCCTCGCCGATCACAAAAGGGTTGTTCTTGAAGCGCGGATCCTTGCTGAGATCCGGGATGAAGAGAGGTTCGCCGCTGCGGATCACAAACTGGCAAACCGTGTTCTCGCGCTCAACGGACTCGATATCGAGGCCGATATTTGCCTTGAACCACTGGCGATTGGCCGCCATCAGCGAAACCAGCGAAATCGGAACGTCATAGATGTTGCGGATCAGCCGCGACACGCGATCGAAAGCCAGTTCAGGCGGCGTGTCGAGAATGTCGTAGGATTGCAGCGTCGCCAACCGAAGATCTTCGGTGACCGCATCCGTTTGGATCGAATGCTGAGGATCGGAATGGACAATCGTCATAACGGCGAGGGTTTTGCCATGTGGAAGCCCCGGGATCAAGCAACAGATCGGTGACTATGGGTGCTGACTGAACCCAAGTGAAGGCCGGGTCCCACGCCTAATTCGCAAACACGGCTTCCACGCTCTCGAAGAAAGGGACTTGATTGCCTGGGGCGGTGAAGTAACAGGGAACGTCGATTTCTGACGAGCCGTGGCGGAGAATTTGATGGAAACCCCTCCGACAAGGCAATGGGGAGGGTGAGATGACCAAAACGCCGATCGCGCCGGGAACGAAGTTCACCTTGACCGTGACCTGCAAATCGACGCGCGGGATCGTCGCGGCGCTGTCTGGTTATCTTGCGGAAAAGGGCTGCAATATCGTCGACGCATCCCAGTTCGACGATCTGGACACCGGCCGGTTTTTCGTCCGCATCAGTTTCGTTTCAGAACAGGGTGTCGGGCTTGGCGAACTGAATGAAGGGCTGGAGCCCATCATCACGCGGTTCGACATGGAAGCGGAACTGCATGACGCCGAAACGCGTATGAAGGTGCTGCTCATGGTGTCGCGCTTCGGGCATTGCCTGAACGACCTGCTTTATCGCTGGAGGATTGGTGCGCTGCCGATCGATATTGTCGGCGTGGTGTCCAATCACCTGGATTACCAGAAAGTGGTGGTCAATCACGACATTCCTTTCCACCATATCCCGGTGACCAAGGACAACAAGGCGCAAGCCGAAGCGCGCATCATGGAACTGGCCGACAGTACCGGCACGGATCTGGTGGTTCTCGCCCGCTACATGCAGGTTCTGTCGGACACGATGTGTCAGAAAATGTCCGGCCGGATCATCAATATCCACCATTCGTTCCTGCCGAGCTTCAAAGGGGCGAACCCCTACAAGCAGGCCTTTCAGCGCGGCGTGAAGCTGATCGGCGCCACGGCGCATTATGTGACGGCTGATCTGGATGAAGGGCCGATCATCGAACAGGATGCGGTGCGCGTGACCCATGCGCAAAGCCCGGACGATTATGTCTCGCTGGGTCGTGACGTGGAAGCGCAGGTTCTGGCGCGCGCCATTCACGCTCATATTCATCGCCGTGTTTTTCTCAACGGCAACAAGACGATCGTGTTTCCACCAAGCCCGGGCAGCTATGCTTCCGAGCGCATGGGCTAGTCGGGACGTCAAAACGAAAAAAGCCCGGTCGTGACGACCGGGCTTTTTTCTGGAACGCGATCAGCTTCGTGACGGGAAAGGCTCGGAGCCCTGTTGTGACACTTGTGCATGCGTATCGGGATTTGCATCCGACGTTTCGCCGAGCTTTTCGCGCGCCGCATCCTCACCCGCGCGAGCGGCGGATTTGATGACCGAACCGACGCGATCGGCCAGATGCAACTCACTGGTATCGACATCCGAGGGGTTCAGGCCCTGCTTGTCGGCTTCCTTTTTGGCGGCCGAATAGGTTTCGCCGGCAACCTCCTTGGCCTGTTCATAGCCTTCAGCCGCGAGATCCTTGGCCTGCGCCTTCACGCTGTCGCTAAGCGCGCCCATCTGCTCGTCTTCCGTGCGCGTATGAGGCAACAAGGTTCCGATCAAAGCACCGATGGCGAGGCCGACGGCTGCGGTTGCCAGGGGTTCACGTTGGAACAGATCCGACGCCGAGTCGGCAAGATTGCGCGCTTTCTGGGCCGTTCCGCGCGTTGCCTGCGAACGGAAATCGGCAGCCTGGTTCGCAAAACGCGAGCCGGCGTCGCTGGCCGAATGTGAAGCGCGTGAAAGCTTGTCGCCAACCGCATGCGCGGCATCATCGAGGGCCGAGGTCGTGGCATCCCACGCATCTGACGCGGCTTGCGTCGAACGTTCGATGATCCCCGGCTCATCGCTGTCGGATGCAGATCCGGTCGGATAATCCGAAGGCTGGCCAAACGGGGAATCGCTGGCGGAACCGTAATCGGGATCGAATTCATCCCGCAAAACCGGATCGCGAAAAGCTGATGCCGAAACCGGACGCGCGCGTGAATAATCGCGACGGTTATCGCGATATGTTTCGCCCGAGGGCAGGCTCGTGCCCTTGCCGAGTGCAAGCCAGGCGAGACCCGCCCCCACGAGCGCCAAAGGCAGAGGATTGTCGCGCACCTGATTCTTGAGGTTCACGAGGGCTGCTTCGCCATCACTGCCGCGAAACATGGAAGACATTTCATCGACCATCTGGCCCGGCGTCATCTTGGCACGCAGGGTTTCTGCCGTATCGGCAATGCGCGCGCGGGTCTGTTCTGCTTCGCGCTCGAGTGCGCTGGTTGAATCGCTCATTTGAACTGCTCCTTCACAACCGCGGCGTCGCGCGCCAGCTGATTGGTCGTATGATCAGGGGTAAGATTGCTTGGCTCCATGTTGGAGGTGCCGCGCTTCACGAAGATCACGCCGAGAATGGCAATCACCACGCCAACGATCAGCGACGCCCAGGCCGGACCGACGAACTCGGCCAACACGACGACCAGGGCTTGAAGCAGGATCAGCAAGGCGGCCATCAAAAGCAGACCGCCGGCGAGAACCTCCACCGCACCGCCCATGACGGTCTTCATCTTGTCGCTCATTTCCGACTTCAACAGCCGGACCTCGGTTTGCATCAAGGACGTTCCCTGCTGCAAAAGATCGGTGATCAGCGTACCCACGCCGCGATTATCGGCGCGCGGATCAGTTTGCTCGCTCATTTGTCGCCTCCCAGGCCTGATGTCGAGGAATAGGTGGATTTGGCGGTATCCGTGGTGTCGGACCCGCTGGACACAGGCCGCGCGCCATAAGCGGAGGCCGCGCCAGCCGCCGAAACCGGATCAGATTTCGCGGGCGCTGTTTGCCCGGCTTCCGGAAACGTGCTGCCGGTTTGCGAAGCTGAACCGGCGGCGTTGGACCGCGCAGCAGTTTCGGGGGGCGAATAGCGCGCTTGATCGGAATAACGGCCATTGGAAGACGAGGGCCGGTGGGCCGGGTTCGAGGACGGGTTTGCGCCCCCGCTGCGATTGCCCCCGGACGCCTCCGGTGCCGAGCTTTTCAGGAAGCGGCCGAGCGCAAGGCCCGCCAGCACCGAACCGGCGATCAGAGCGGTGGGATTGGATTGGCCGAAGCGGCGCACTTCCCCTACGACATCGGAGAACGGCTTGTCCTTCAAAGAATTGGCGATGCCATCGATACTTCCCGCCGCACTGTTGATCATCTGGGCCGCCTGACCCTGATCCTTTTCCTTGAGCTGGTCGCCCGCCGCGCGCAGCGCATCGCCAAAGCCCTGCAGACTCCCGGCAATGGACTTTTGCGCCTGTTGCGTCTTGTCGACAGCCGCCGCCTTGACTTCAGCTGCAAGACCTTCCGCCGTGTCGCGGGCTTTATCCTGCGCCTGTCCCAAGGCGGATTTCGCTTCACTCACTTCGCGGTTGAGATCTTCACGCATGTTCGAAGTGGCATGTGCGAGATCATCGCGAACATCCGGCTTTGCACCGGGCCTGTTTTCAACACTGGCCATTGTTTGTCCTCACTGTTCAAAACGGGTGGGTGGTCCCGCTTCTTTGTGGGAAACAAACCCGCTTGATGCGTTCCCGTTCCGCCGAGTTGGAAAGAAGTATCGTTTGCCGCCCGAAAAGACTTCGGCGCAGATCACAAGATGCTGACCGCGAAACGTCGAGTTATCACGCTTGTCCACCTTGCCGCTCGCGCGCATTCTCTTATTTGCCAAAGTATCAGCGGCCATTGAACGGATAGTGATGGACACGACCTATTGCGGGCCGGCGCCCCTTCCTGAAACCTGGGCCACGCAGTGGAATGCGGATCCGGTCGCCCTGATCCTTTGCGCGGGTCTGGTGCTTTGCGCGTTTCGTGTGTCGCGAGATCGACGCCTTGCCTATCTCCTCGGCATTGTCGGGATATTCATCCTCTTTATCTCGCCTTTATGCGGACTGACGGCGGCGCTGTTTTCCATCCGCGCGGTTCATCACGTGCTTCTGGCTGGCGTGATCGCACCCTTGTTCGCCTGGAGCCTTCCCAATGCGCGTTTGAGTTCAGCGCGCAGTTCGCTGTCTATGATCGTTGTACTGCATGCGGCGATCTTCTGGCTTTGGCATGCGCCGGGCATTTACGATCGCGCCGTGACGTTTGCGCCTTTGTACTGGCTGATGCAGGTGTCGATCTTCGGATCCGCTTTCTGGCTGTGGCAGCAGGTCTTTTTCCGCCCTCAACCGGCTGCCGGCATTCTGGCGCTGCTGGCAACCGTGGTGCAGATGGGCATGCTGGGTGCCTTGCTGACCTTTCAGCCTTCGCCGCTTTACGAAATTCACTGGACGACCACGGTGCCCTTCGGCTTCTCCCCGCTGGGCGACCAGCAACTGGCAGGGCTGATCATGTGGGTGCCGGCCGCCTTTCCTTACCTGGCCATTGCCTTGTTGCGGCTGAAAAGCCTGCTTGCACCATCCGGACTGCGGAAGGGCGACACGCAGTGGTCTGGCTGAAATTCGTTCATATCGCCGCAATCGCCATCTGGAGCGCGGGATTGATC
>JAFAGL010000332.1 GCA_023422735.1 Pseudomonadota bacterium | reverse complement strand
GCTTTGGCGTTGGGTTTCAGCGGGTGGAGGAGATTTGGTCATAACCGATGTGGTGATGCCTGATGAGAATGCGTTCGACATGCTGCCGCGCATCAAAAAGGTCCGGCCAGATCTGCCCGTTGTGGTTATGAGCGCGCAAAACACATTCATGACAGCTATCCGCGCTTCGGAAACGGGCGCTTACGAGTATCTGCCAAAGCCGTTCGACCTCACGGAACTCCTCAACATCGTCAACCGTGCATTGTCGGAACCGAAGCGCCCTCGCCAGGACCGCAACCTCGAAGAGCAGCCGGATTCCATGCCGCTCGTCGGTCGTTCGGCTGCCATGCAAGATATCTACCGAATGCTCGCCCGGATGATGCAAACGGATCTTACCGTCATGATATCTGGCGAGTCGGGAACCGGTAAGGAGCTGGTGGCTCGTGCGCTTCATGAATATGGACGTCGGCGCAATGGGCCATTCGTTGCTATCAACATGGCCGCCATCCCTCGAGATTTGATAGAGTCAGAATTATTCGGACATGAGAAGGGTGCCTTCACCGGCGCTCAGAACCGTTCGACCGGACGGTTCGAACAGGCCGAAGGCGGGACGCTCTTTCTCGATGAAATTGGCGACATGCCTATGGAGGCCCAAACGCGCCTTCTCCGCGTTCTTCAGCAGGGCGAGTACACTACTGTCGGCGGACGCACACCGATTAAGACGGATGTTCGCATAGTCGCGGCCACCAACAAGGATTTGCGCACACTCATAAATCAAGGCTTGTTCAGGGAAGATCTGTTTTATCGGCTCAATGTTGTACCGCTGCGTTTGCCGCCCTTGCGCGAGCGCAACGAAGATATTCCCGATCTTGTCCGACATTTCTTCAAACAAGGCGAAAGCGAGGGTCTCCAGCAAAAGAGGATCACGCAATCCGGCTTCGACCTGATGAAACGTTATCCTTGGCCGGGAAACGTGCGTGAACTCGAAAACCTGATACGTCGCTTGGCGGCGCTTTACCCCCAAGACGAGATTTCCGCAGAGATTATCGAGCACGAGCTGCGCACGCGTGATGCCATCGCAGGAGAAACGTCCAGCGGCGGAATCCCTGACGATCTGTCGATAGGCCAAGCGGTGGAACTCTATCTACAACGATATTTCGCAAGTTTCGGTACGGAACTTCCACCACCAGGCCTTTATCAACGTTTGTTGGCCGAAGTTGAATATCCTCTCGTCCTTGCCTCAATGACCGCAACGCGCGGCAACCAGATCAAGGCCGCCGATCTCCTGGGATTGAACCGAAACACTTTGCGTAAGAAAATCAGGGAACTTGGCGTCAATGTTTATCGTGGCGGACGCTGATATTCTTGTCGGAATCTGCATATCACCGTGAGGCTTGTTGCATTCTCGCCACAATGCGTTGCACAAGTGCAACGGGTTCATGGGGTGATTTGCAACCAAAATGTCGAGCCAAGCGCCAACGGCTGCGTCGGAAACGCTGATACAACCGAGCAATATCGCTGATGGTCGGCGGCTGAGTTTGCTGCCGGGTATTATCGCCGTGATTTGCGCGCTGGTGATAGGCACCGTTTCCTTCGTTATTTTGATCGGGTTGACACCGATTACCCCTAACGAGGAAGCCACGCTCGCGCTGATCGGAATCAATGCGATTGCCGTGCTTGTTCTTGTGGGGCTCATCACCCGGGAAATCCACCGCATATATGCGGCAAGGGTGGCGGGCCGGGCGGCCTCCCGCCTGCATGTTCGCATTGTGGCGATGTTCGCTTTGGTCGCAGCGATTCCGGCTATCCTCGTGGCAGTGGTCGCTTCGGTTTCGTTGAATGTTGGCCTTGACCGCTGGTTCGAAATCCGGACCCGCACGATCGTAAATACCTCGCTTTCAATCGCGGAGGCTTATGTGCAGGAAAATGCGCGTAACCTTCAGGGCACCACGCTTTCGATGGCGAATGATCTCGATCGGGCCCGCACACTTTACAATCTGGATCGGACCGGTTTTCGCGAGCTGATGCAACAAAGCGTAGCCGCGCGCTCGCTGAGCGGGGCGGTCTTGTTGCGTGCTGACGGATCTTACGAAATGTCCGTCGATGCACCTAACAATGATTTCGAATTGCCGCCACCGCCTGTGGAGGCACTTCAAACGGCAGCCGACGGAAAGCCTGTTCTCATCCCACCTTTGCGGCGAAACATCGTGGGGGCGGTCCTCAGGCTAAAGGAAATGCCGGACCTTTATCTCTACACGCTTAGGCTGGTGGATCCCGATGTTATTCGCGCCCGGTTGATTATGCGGGCAAATGCTGACGAGTATCGTGACCTCGGCAACAACCGCAGGACGACACAGATTGCATTCGCCATCCTGTATCTCGGATTGGCTTTGATCGTTGTTCTTTCGGCAATTTGGACAGGTATCGCAGTTGCGGATCGGCTCGTCCGGCCCATCCGTCAACTGATCGGGGCCGCAGATAAGGTCGCTACGGGGAATATGGATGCCACCGTTCAGGTTCGCGCATCCGATGGAGACGTTGCATCTTTGGGCAACACGTTCAACAAGATGGTGTTGCAGCTAAAATCACAGCGCAATGAGATCCTTACAGCACGTGACGATGCAGAAGACCGCCGCCGCTTCTCGGAAGCCGTTCTGTCGGGGGTGACGGCTGGCGTTCTTGGTGTGAATCCCAGGGGCGAAATTCGCGTCGTGAATCGATCCGCGTTGAAGATGTTGGCGTTGCCGGTTTCATCCGCGATCGGGCAAAAGCTTTCGGACGTCCTCCCGCAGGTGGGTGCCGTGCTGGCGACCGCACGTGGACACGGGCGCGCGGTTTATCGAGAACAGGTGACCTTTTTCCGTGCGGGCGCTGAAAGGACCTTCAACGTCCAGGTGACGATCCAGGATGGCGAAGATACGGATCGCTCTTACGTTGTGACCGTCGACGATATCACCGACTTGGTCCAAGCGCAGCGGTCCTCCGCCTGGGCAGATGTGGCACGGCGCATCGCTCATGAGATCAAGAACCCGCTCACACCCATCCAGCTCTCGGCAGAACGCATCCGCCGTCGTTACGGCAAGGTCATCACGGAAGATCGCGCCGTCTTCGATCAATGCACAGAGACGATCATTCGACAGGTTGGCGACATTGGACGAATGGTCGACGAATTCTCCTCATTCGCTCGTATGCCAAAGCCGGAACTCAAACCGATCGATTTGCGGGAAGCTTTGCACGAAGCCTCTTTCTTGGTCGAAGTCAGCAAATCCGACATCCGCATCGAACGGGACTTCAGCGCAGTGCCCTTGATTGGTCAGTTCGACGCACGGCTGCTCAGTCAGGCGTTCGGAAATGTCATCAAGAACGCGGCCGAAGCCATCGAAGGCACAGAACGCAACGATGGCGTTATCCGGATTTCGGCCCATGGAAACGGAAAGGCCATCCAGGTCGACGTGGTGGACAATGGCAAAGGTTTGCCGCGAGAAAATCGCCAACGTCTTTTGGAGCCCTATATGACGACGCGCGAAAAGGGCACGGGACTGGGTTTGGCAATCGTAAAGAAGATTATTGAAGACCACGGCGGGCATCTTGAACTGCATGATGCTCCCCCTGAGTTTCACGGAGGGCAGGGTGCGTTAATTCGCATTGTGCTTCCCGCTGCCGAGACAGACCTTGCCGATAACACAAAGACAACAGCTACCGAGAAGGTGATAGATGGCCTCTGATATCCTGATCGTCGACGACGAAGCCGATATTCGCGATCTGGTCGCCGGTATCCTGGAAGATGAGGGACACGAAACCCGCACGGCTTTTGATGCCGACAGCGCGCTCGCGTCAATCAATGATCGGGTACCTCGTCTGGTCTTTTTGGATATCTGGATGCAAGGATCACGCCTGGATGGGCTCGAGCTGCTGCACGAGATCAAGACGCTTCATCCAGAGCTGCCAGTGGTCATGATTTCCGGACATGGCAACATAGAAACCGCCGTTTCCGCGATCCGCAATGGCGCTTATGATTTTATCGAGAAGCCCTTCAAGGCCGATCGTCTGTTGCTGATTGCTGAGCGTGCGCTTGAGACATCGAAACTGAAGCGTGAAGTGTCAGATCTCAAGAAGCGCAGTGGCGACAGTTTCGATCTGATCGGCACCTCGGCATCGATGAACCAATTGCGTCAAACGATCGAGCGGGTTGCGCCTACCAATAGCCGGATCATGATCCTTGGACCTTCCGGAGCAGGCAAGGAGATGGTTGCGCGGGCAATTCATGCCCAATCTGCCCGCAAATCTGGTCCTTTCGTGGCTCTAAGCGCTGCTTCCATCACGCCGGAGCGTATGGAGCTTGAGTTGTTCGGCTCAGAAGCGTCCGACGGCGGGGCGAGAAAGGTCGGCGCGCTGGAAGAGGCTCATCGTGGCATTCTCTACCTGGACGAAGTGGCTGATATGCCGCGCGAAACTCAGAACAAGATTCTTCGAGTGTTGGTCGATCAGCAATTCGAACGTGTTGGCGGCACCAAACGGGTCAAGGTGGATGTCCGCATTATTTCGTCGACCGCGCACAACCTCGAAACCATGACCGCCCAAGGGCGCTTTCGCGAAGACCTTTATCACCGCCTTGCGGTCGTTCCGGTTCTTGTGCCCGGTCTTGCTGAGCGACGAGAAGATATTCCCTTCCTCGTTGATAATTTCATGCGGCAAACCGCACGCAATGCGGGAATTCGTCCACGCCAGATCGGCAATGATGCAATGGCGGTGCTCCAGGCACACAACTGGCCGGGAAATGTCCGGCAGCTTCGCAACAACATCGAGCGTCTGATGATCTTGTCGCGCGATGGCGAAGAGAATGCGCCGATCACGGCTGACCTCCTGCCAGCAGAAATCGGGGATATGATGCCTCGTGTGCCTAATCAGTCGGATCAGCACATCATGGGCCTGCCGCTCCGTGAAGCCCGTGAACACTTCGAGAAGGAATATCTGATCGCCCAGATCAATCGGTTTGGTGGCAATATTTCGCGTACAGCCGAGTTCATAGGCATGGAGCGTTCGGCACTTCACCGGAAACTCAAGTCTCTTGGCGTGTGAAGTATAAAGACAGGCGGAGATTATCATGAAGGTCATAATCTGCGGTGCCGGCCAAGTCGGATACGGCATCGCGGAACGTCTGGCTGCCGAGCATAACGATGTTTCGGTGATCGACGTTTCGGCCGATCTTATCCGCAATGTTCGCGATACGCTGGATGCAAAAGGCGTCGTGGGGCACGGCGCTCATCCAGATGTCTTGGCGCGCGCCGGGGCGCAAGATGCCGATATGATCGTCGCGGTAACCTTATATGACGAAGTGAATATGGTGGCCTGCCAAGTCGCCCACTCTTTGTTCAACATTCCAACCAAGATCGCGCGCATACGTGCGCAATCCTATCTGCAGGGTCAGTATCAGGATCTTTTTGCGCGCGAACAGATGCCGATCGATGTAGTTATCTCTCCCGAGCGAGAGGTCGGTGAACTCGTCCTGCGCCGCATTGCCCTGCCGGGCGCTTCGGATGTGGTGACATTCGCGGAAAACAAGATCGACATGGTGGTGATCGAATGCCTGGACGAATGTCCGGTGATCAGCACGCCGTTAGCTCAGTTGAGCGAATTGTTTCCGGACCTTCTGTCGACAGTTGTCGCGGTCAATCGGGGAGGGCGGTTGTTCGTGCCCCGCTCCAGAGATCAGTTGATCGCGGGTGATCTGGCCTATGTGGTGACTGCAAAGGACCATGTTAGGCGCACGCTTGGCCTGTTCGGTCACGAGGAGCAGGAAGCGACGCGTATTGTGATTGCCGGCGGCGGCAATATTGGCCTTTATGTCGCCAAGACGCTTGAAAAGCGCCAAAGCCGAACCCGCGTCAAGATTATCGAAAGCGGTCGGGAGCGTGCGATTGCGGTGGCTGATGAATTGCGTCGGACGGTCGTGCTCCATGGTAGCGCTCTCGACCAGAAGCTTTTGAACGAAGCGGATATCGACGATACGGATCTCATGGTCGCACTCACCAACGATGATCAGGTGAACATTCTTTCCAGCGTGATGGCAAGACGGTTGGGATGCAGGGCAAATCTGACCCTGATTAACGATCCATCATATCATGACTTTACCCAGACTTTGGGCATCGACGCTCAGGTCAACCCCAGATCCGTAACGATCTCAAAAGTCCTTCAGCATGTTCGGCGTGGTCGCATTCGAGCAGTTCACAGCATCGGTCGCGGCAATGCGGAAGTGATTGAGGCGGAAGCGCTGGAAACCTCACCACTGGTCGGGACAGCGTTGCGCGACCTCAATCTCCCTGCGGGTGTCAGAATAGGCGCCATTTATCGCGATGGCGTGGTGTTGCGGCCATCGGGAGAATTTCAGATCAAGCCCAAAGACCGGGTCGTCATGTTTGCTATGGCGGAAGGTGTTCGCAAGGTTGAGCAGATGTTTCGAGTGAGCCTCGAGTTTTTCTAATTGGATCACGATGTGAGGAATTGCTTATCTTAACGAGTGAGTGATCGCGAACGGCCAGCCGGGATCTACCGTAGCAGCGCTGCGGAATGCATCTTTTGACGTTGCAGAAAAAATCAAGGCCTGATACCGGCATGATCGGAAGGTTCCAACAGAAAGGAATCTTGTTGTGCCATCTTGCGGGGATTTCCGCTGGAAGGCTAATTTGGACTGGCGAAAGATAAGAAAAATGGCGGAACGCGCGCAAAACCTGCAGGACCTTTTCCTCAATTCGGTCCGCAAGACTAAGAACCCCCTGACAATTTTTCTCATCAACGGCGTTAAGTTGACGGGCGTGGTGACATCCTTCGATAATTTCTGCGTTCTGCTGCGCCGCGACGGGCATTCGCAGCTTGTTTACAAGCATGCCATTTCCACCATCATGCCGAGCCAGCCGGTTCAAATGTTCGATGGTGAGGAAAGCGGTCAGGACGCCTGATTGGCTGCCAGCGGCATGCGTGACATAGAGAACGAAACTGCCCGAGACGGTGAGGGCAGTTCAACGGGCCGAGCGATTGTCATCGTCCCGGTTCTCACCCGTCAGCAACAGCGGCACGATGATGACCATGCCGGCAGACCAAGGCTCGGTCGTTCCCCTGAAGCGAGGCTTGAGGAAGCTGTAGGCCTAGCCCTCGCAATCGATCTTGATCCGGTTTTTACCGATATCGTTATGTTGGCCGATCCTCGTCCCGGGACGCTGCTTGGCTCTGGCAAGGTTGAGGAACTGGCTGCCATTATCAAAGAAGCCAAGGCTGATCTTGCAATCATCGATCACCCGTTGACTCCTGTGCAACAGCGTAATCTCGAAAAGGAACTTCAGGCCAAGGTTCTCGATAGGACTGGGTTGATACTGGAAATTTTCGGCCGGCGTGCGCGCACGAAGGAGGGCACCCTCCAGGTTGAATTGGCGCATTTGAATTATCAGCGCGGACGTTTGGTGCGAAGCTGGACCCATCTGGAGCGGCAAAGGGGCGGCGCGGGTTTTCTCGGTGGTCCCGGTGAAACGCAGATCGAAGCGGATCGGCGTATGCTTCAGGAAAAGATCATCAAACTGAAGCGCGAACTCGAAACAGTTCGGCGTACGCGTGATCTTCATCGCGCGAAGCGGCGCAAGGTGCCGTTCCCGATTGTGTCCATCGTGGGATACACGAATGCGGGCAAATCGACGTTATTCAACCAGCTGACAGGCGCAGGCGTACTGGCCGAAGACATGTTATTCGCGACACTGGACCCGACATTGCGTCGGGTGCAACTCCCGCATGGGACAACGATCATTCTCTCGGACACTGTGGGCTTCATTTCAGACCTTCCAACGCATCTGATTGCCGCGTTCCGTGCGACGCTGGAAGAAGTCATCGAGGCGGATTTAGTTATCCATCTCCGGGATATTTCCGACCCGGACACAGCAGCCCAGGCCGAAGATGTCGAACAGATTCTTGCCGATCTCGGTGTAGACGCCAGTGATACAGATCATGTGCTCGAAGTCTGGAACAAGATCGACCTTATCGATGACGAAACGCGTGAGCGACTTCTGGAAGAAAAAGACGGGCCGCCGATCTCCATCTCCGCCATCTCGGGTGAAGGGATATCTGCCCTTGCGAACCTGATTGAGACGCGCATTGCCGGCAAGCTTGCCGAGATTGAAGTTGTTCTGCGCAGCGATCAGCTGGGTCTGCTCGATTGGATCTATCGGAGCGGAGAAGTCCGCGCACGCGAGGACCGGGAAGACGGGTCGGTCGCACTTCAACTACGCGCGACGCAAGCCCGACGAGCTGAAATTGATGCGCGGCTAAGAGAGTTTCTTTGACGGCAGTCGCTTGGCAGCCTGCCATAAGTCTTCCATCTCTCCGAGACTGCTTTCTTCCAGGGTCCGACCGCTTTCGCTCAAAACCTCTTCTACGGCGTGGAATCGGCGGCGAAATTTTGCATTCGTTCCTTGAAGTGCGCTTTCTGCATCAAGGCCCAGATGCCTGCCCAAATTCACGAATGAAAAAAGCACATCGCCGAATTCATCAGACTTTGCACTGGCATCATCCGTTTGAAGGGCCTCGCGAAATTCTGCGATTTCTTCCTCGATCTTCGCCAGAATAGGCTCCGCCTCGTTCCAGTCAAAACCGACCTTGGCAGCTTTCTGTTGAAGTTTCAGGGCTCTTGTGAGGCCAGGCAGATTGACCGGTACAGAGTCAAGATAGCCCGCGCCATGATCTTCAGCTGGGAGCCCGCGGGCCAGCCGACGTTCACGCTTTGCAGCTCTCTCAACGGCCTTGATCTGCTCCCACTGGTCTTTGACTAATGAACCCTCGGAAATGCGGCTTTCGCCGAAAACATGCGGATGCCGCCGTATCATTTTGGTGGTGATCGCTTGCACGACATCACCAAAGTCAAAGTCCCCCAATTCCTGCGCCATCTGAGCGTAAAAGACGACCTGAAGCAGGAGGTCGCCAAGTTCGTCGCGCAAATCATCAATGTCGCCGCGTTCAATCGCGTCAGCCACCTCATAGGCTTCTTCGATCGTGTAAGGAACGATCGATGCGAAGGTTTGCTCAAGATCCCAAGGACAACCTGTGCCGGGTGTTCGCAGGGCGGCCATGATTTCCAGAAGGCGAGTGACATCTTTGTCCGGTTTCATGCTGAACCGTAGTCCGGGCGCATGGAAGCTGGCAATCCAATGCACGACAGCTCGAAGAGCATATCCACATTTGGCTGATCAATCTGCCATAAGGCAAATCACATAAGAAGGATTATGGAACAACTATATGCGTAAGTTGCGGTTCACAGGCCGAACTTTGCTCGCGTCCGGCCTGTGAACTTAAGCTTACTTCACAAGCGAGCAACCGCTTTCAGACGGCTTCAGATATGCGTCCTCGCCGGGAATGGTCGCTAGCACCGTGTAATAGTCCCACGGAATGTCGCTTTCGCCCGGCTTTTTGACCTGCATCAGGTACATGTCGTGGATCATGCGCCCGTTCTGGCCTACCTTGCCATTTTCCGCGAAGATGTCATTGACCGGCATTTCGTGCAGTGCTTTTGCAACGGCCTCGGTTTCGTCGGTCTTTGCTTGGTCAATTGCTTTCAGATACTGCAGAACCGCTGAATATGTGCCGGCATGGATCATATTCGGCATTGCGTTTGTCCGCTCGAAGAAACGTTTCCCGAATTCAGCGGTTTCCGGCGTCCGGTTCCAGTAAAAGCCTTCGGTCAATACGAGACCTTGGGCTGTTTCTAAGCCAAGCCCGTTGACCTCAGCCAGGGTAACGAGCAGACCAGCCAGCCGCTGTCCGCTTTCCACGAGACCGAATTCAGCCGCTTGTTTGATCGTATTTGACGTATCGTTACCAGCGTTAGCCAGCCCGACGATCTTTGCTCCCGAAGACTGCGCTTGCAGGAGGAATGAAGAAAAGTCGCTTGCGCCGAGCGGATGGCGGGCCGAACCGACCACTGTGCCGCCATTCGTCTTGACGAAATCTCCGGTCTGCTGTTCCAGCGAATGGCCGAAGGCATAATCGGCAGTGATGAAGAACCAGCTGTCGCCGCCTTCCTTCACCAACTGTCCGCCGGTGCCCACAGCCAAGGCGTGAGTATCATAAGCCCAATGAAATCCGTACGGCGTGCACTGGGCACCGGTCAGTTCTGCGGTCGCGGCACCAGTATTGATCGTGATCTTCTTTTTCTCGGCAGACAATGCCTGAACAGCAAGTCCCACGGACGAACTCGTCAGTTCCATAATCGCGTCAACTTTGTCCTGGTCATACCACTGACGCGAAATATTTGCTGCAATATCTGCCTTGTTCTGGTGATCGGCCGAGATGATCTCGACCTTCTTGTCCAAGACAGTTCCACCAAAGTCCTCGAGCGCCATCTTGGCCGCCTCGATTGAATATTTCCCCCCGAAATCCGCGTAAACGCCCGATTGGTCGTTCAAGATGCCAATCTTGACGACGTCGTCTGAAATTTCCTGTGCAAGCGCCGAGCCTGACATCAATGCCAGGCACGAAGCGAATATTACGCTTCTCATCAGTTTCCTCCCTGTATGCAAAGCCAGCCTCTCGCAACAGAGCCTAACAAGCAATAGGCAGAAAGTCGGACCGATGAGAAGTCAGCGCGAACGACCTAGCGTTTTCGAACGAATTCGGTGCGCAGAACCAGGCCCTTTATCGTCTCGTGGCGGCAGTCGATTTCTTCGGGGGTTTCAGTCAGCCTGATAGACCGGATAACCGTGCCTTGCTTGAGCGTTTGGCCGGCACCTTTGACTTTCAGGTCCTTGATCAAGACAACTGAGTCACCATCCGCCAAAACGTTGCCCGATGCGTCCCGCGACTGGTTCCTTGCCAGCTTGACCGCAGCCATTTCTGAGGCCGGCAACCATTCGCCACTGATCTCGTCGTAAATATAGTCGTCGTCAGCAGTCTCGCTCACGGCATTCCTCCATTTCATGCAAGCGTCGTCTCAATAACCAGGCCATCATAGCCCGGCGCTACGTTCTCAGGGGTTTCGCTCTGGACGACGTCATAATCCAACGGCACATGCATATGCGTCAAAACAGCATTGCGCGGTTGCAGTTTCTGGATCCAGGCGAGTGCCTCGCTGAGAGAAAAGTGGCTTGGATGACTCCGATATTGCAAAGCATCGATGACGAGCCATTCCAAGCCGTGGAGACGCTCGGCAGTGGCGGCGGGATAGGCGCTCACATCAGAGCGGTAAGCGATGGGGCCAAGCCGGAAACCAAGCGAAATGATTTCACCATGCTCTTGCGGAAGCGGTTCGAATTGAATCGCGCCCCCCTTCCCTTCGATCGTAAATGGCTCGAAATGCCGGATGCGCCTGTCTCTTAAAATTGGTGGATAGCTGCTTCCCGCCGGCGTACGGTAGCAATAGCCGAAAGCCTGATCGACACGCTGATATGTCGGATCGTCGGCATAAACGTCGATCAACTCACGCGTATCGAGGAAATAGCTTCTGAGATCGTCTATCCCGTGAATATGGTCGGCATGGGCGTGGGTCAGAACCACTGCGTCCAGCGTACGGACATTCGTTGCGATCATTTGTTCACGAAAATCGGGACCTGTATCGATTGCGACTCGTGTGACGCCGTTATCGGAGATGCGCTCGACAAGTGCTGCTGCGCGTTTGCGACGATTTTTCGGGTTGGCAGGATCACAGGCTCCCCAATCGCCATTCGGACGCGGGACACCTGGCGATGATCCGCAACCGAGAATGGTCAAGCGCAGGCGATCGGGCATGGCGCTTAACCAGCGGCCTTTGGGCGACGGCATTTCCCAAACACACGGAAAAAGTTTTCGGTGGTGATATCCGCCATTTCAGCTTCGGGAAGTCCATGAATCTCGGCCAGCACGCGAGCTGTATTTACCACGAAAGAAGGCTCGTTACGTTTTCCGCGATGGGGCGCCGGCGCGAGATACGGCGCGTCGGTCTCGACAAGAAGGCGATCAAGCGGAATCCTGGCCGCAATGCTTCGCAATTCTTCGGATTTCTTGAAAGTCAGGATACCGGAGAAGGAGACATAACCTCCGAGTTCGATTCCGACACGTGCGAGATCCGCGCCAGACGAAAAGCAGTGCAATATGAAAGGAAAAGCACCCTTCGCCGTTTCCTCCTTTAAGATAGTAGCAACGTCTTCGTCGGCATCACGTGCATGGATGATTAGCGGCAGCTGGGTTTCACGCGCGACCTGGATATGGCGTCGGAAAACTGTAGCCTGAACATCGCGCGGAGCCTTGTCGTAAAAATAATCGAGCCCGGCTTCCCCGATTGCGACGACCTTTTCCTCTTGCGCAATTTTCGAGAGTTCTTCTGAGCTTAAATCCGCTTCTTCCGCCGCTTGGTGGGGATGGGTTCCGACTGAACACCAAACATCCTCATAGGCCTTGACGATCTCGCGCAGCCGATCAAAACGCCGGACACGCGTGCAGATCGTTACCAGTGTACGGACGTCAACCGAACTGGCGCGGTCGATGACCGCGTCGAGTTCGGCTTCAAAGTCCGGAAAGTCGAGATGGCAATGACTATCCACGAGCATCGGTCAGGATGGCTCCGCTTCCCGCTCCACATAACGTGGAAAAACTCCTTGCGGTGCAGGAAGCTCATTTCCGCTTGTCAATGCACCGTGATCCCCCAAATCTGCGAATGAGCGCTCATCTTGTGAAACGGCAAGAAGGTCTAACAGCTTGTCGGCAGAAGCTGGAATAAATGGCGTGCACATGATAGCGATCCGACGGATAAGTTCGGCAGTCGTATAAAGTACGGTCTCCATCCGCTCTGGATCCGTTTTCTTCAGCGCCCAAGGCTCCTGACCTGCAAAATAGCGATTTGCCTCAGCGACAACCACAAAAATGGCAGCGAGTGCAAGGTGCGCGGCCTGTTCTCCCATAGCATTGCGAGCAGTAGTCAGAGCTGCATCTGCTTGAGCAAGGATAGCTCGGTCAGCAGGGGCCGGATTTTGATTGGCAGGCACCCTGCCCCCGCAATTCTTGGCAATCATGGACAGCGAGCGCTGCGCAAGATTTCCCAGATCGTTCGCAAGATCTGCATTGGTGCGGTTAACGATCGCGTCGTGGCTGTAATTTCCGTCCTGGCCGAAAGGAACCTCCCGCAGAAGAAAATAGCGCAGCTGATCAAGGCCGTAATGCTCTGCCAACGCCATCGGATCGATGACATTGCCGACCGATTTCGACATCTTCTCGCCGCGGTTAAAGACAAACCCATGACCGAAAACACGCTTGGGCAATTCGATGCCAGCCGACATCAGGAATGCCGGCCAATAGATTGCATGGAAACGGATAATATCCTTTCCGATCACATGCACATCGGCTGGCCAGAACCGCCACTTCTCAGCATTTGCGTCGGGGTATCCGGCGGCCGTCAGATAGTTGGTCAGCGCGTCCACCCAGACATACATAACGTGCTTTTCGTCACCCGGCACCGGAATACCCCAGTTAAAGGTCGTCCGTGAAATCGACAAATCCTTAAGCCCGGAACGAACGAAACTCATTACCTCGTTGCGACGTTCTGCAGGACCGATGAATCCAGGATTGTCATTGTAAAGCGCTAGAAGCTTGTCCTGATACTCGGATAACCGGAAGAAGTAGCTTTCTTCCTCAACCCATTCCACCGGCGTCCCTTGCGGGCCGTAGCGGATGCCGTCCTCGCGTTGTTCTGTTTCTTCTTCGCCGTAATAGGCTTCGTCGCGAACCGAATACCAGCCAGCATATCCACCCTTATAGATATCGCCATTGGCTTCCATGGCCTTCCAGATCGCCTGAGAGGCCAATTTATGGCGCTCTTCCGTGGTGCGAATGAAATCATCATTGGAAGCGTTCAGCATGGAAGCCATGCGCTGAAATTCAGCTGCATTGCGATCGGCGAGTTGGCGGACCTCGATGCCTTCCTTGCGGGCCGTTTGAAGCATCTTGATGCCGTGTTCATCCGTCCCTGTCAGGAACAGGACTTCCTTGCCGTCCTTGCGCTGAAACCTTGCCATGGCGTCACAGGCGATCAATTCATAGGCGTGCCCGATATGCGGCTTGCCATTGGGGTAGGAGATCGCTGTAGTGATGTAATATTTTTCGGACATGCGTATCGGGCCAAGTGGGAAAGCTGCGTCCTAGACCATCCTTCCGGCAAAGACCAGTGTGGAAGCCGCGCTCAGGAAGCGACAGCCGAGAGTTCGCTTCGCACCAAATGCAGCATGTTTAGAACGTGCTGCTTTTTATCCAGATTGAACGCTTCTGTTTCGCCAATATGCTTGTTTGCTTTCTCCCAGGCATTCGCGATTCTCGCTGCTGTGGCAGTTTGTCCTTGCTCGGCAAGGGCGTGAGCGGTGCCGGAAAGTCTTTCAAGTATATCCGTGTTGAAGAGTTGAAACTGGATTCCTGCATCGCGCGCGGAAATGGCATCCGCCAGCTTATAGGCTTGCGCGACATCTTCTTTGCCGGTGCCGATCAGGCTATCGAGGGCGCTGGCAATGTCTAGGCCCCCGTAAGTTGTCAACAGTAATGCGGAGCGCACGCTTCCCGACGCCCTTTGCATCAAATCTTGGCGGGCTTCCTCCGTATCGAGAAGTGGAACTTCGAAGGCACTCATTGCCTGAAGCAGTTCAGTTACGGCCAAGGGTTGCAGCTTGATGGTTTGCGCGCGTGAGCGGATGGTCGGCAAAAGCCGGCCAACAGAATGCGATATGAGAATAAAGATCACTTTTGAAGGGGGTTCTTCTAAGCTCTTCAATAAAGCATTGGCAGCGCTGCGATTCATGTCGTCGGCAGGATCGACGATCACGACCCGGTAACCGCCGTCATGGGTCCGCAGCGAGAGGAACCGACTGACTTTGCGGATCTCATCGGCTGTTATGACCGTCCGGAATTTCTTCAATTTCTCGTCAAACGGGCGTGTCAGATGCAGCAGCCCAGGATGTGCACCACTGGCGATTTGCCGATAAATTGCGGAGCTTGGGTTTCGTGGCCCGGTTCCAAAGTCCTCGCCTAGAAGATATGCGGCAAAGCGAAATGCCAATGTTGCCTTTCCAATCCCTTGAGGCCCAGCAAAGAGAACCGCATGGTGGAGCTTGTCGTTCTGATGCGCTGAAATCAACGTAGCCCATGCTTCGGCGTGTCCGGCCAAACTCAACGTTTCAGACGGTTCCGGAACATTGTCGAGAGAGTCGTGCACCAATGGCGCGATCCGCTCATACATCGTCATCGCTCCGTTGGTTTGATACGATTTGTGGCAACCGCTCGCTCACCGTCGTCCAGATTGCCTGTTCTGTGCGTTCGGCATTCTGCGAAGCGTTCACAATAGCGCATCGCTCAGGCTCATCACGCGCGATGGTAAGGAAGGCATCTCGACGCGCTCGATGTATCGCGAGATCTTCCTTCTCGAAGCGATCAGCTTCTCCGCTGCCGCGTCGTTGGTTGGCTCGCGTCAAACCAAGCCGTGGATCGAGATCAAGAATCAAAGTGAGATCTGGAAGCATGCCGTCGATTGCCGCGCTTTCCAATGTTTTCATGAAATTGCTATCCAGATACCCGGTAACTCCCTGGTAGACGCGCGAGGAGTCGAGATAGCGATCGCACAGGACGATCCTGCCCTCCTCGATTGCGGGACGGATGACAGTATCGACATGATCTGCCCGCGCAGCCGCGAACAGAAGCGCTTCGGTTTTCGCACCAAAGGGTTCAGCTACCCCCGAAAGCAGAACATGGCGCACAGCCTCAGCGCCGGGGGAGCCGCCGGGTTCACGGGTCACCAAAACATGATGACCCACGGTCTTAAGTCTCTCGGCTAGACGGCTGATTTGAGTTGACTTTCCCGCCCCCTCGCCGCCCTCAAAAGTGATAAAACAGCCCCGCCGCACGGCAATACCTTAAGTGGTTCACGTGGGCTCATCTAGCCGATCCAACGGTTAGCATCCACCCCAGAATTCTATCGCAACCAGCCGAAAGCTAGTTCCAATGCAGCATCGGTTGCGCGACTTCGCAGGCTTCCAAGTGGCAGATCCTTTGCAGCTGCGAGCGGGAAAGATTGTGAAAGATTGTCCTCAATCCAGACCTGCAAGTTCCCGATCCGCGCTTCGGCCGATATAGGCGCGCGTAGGGGACCATTGTAAACGAGTTTAACCTTCACCGAGCTTCGGTCAGCCACCGGAACGAAAATCTCGACTGGCACAAGCGTCTTCAATGGAAGCTCTGCAACATCCCCGCCATAGACTTGGGCCGAACCCACAATCGCGCCTACATCAAATAGATGCGTTTCCTCGAAGCCATCCATGCCGAAAGCGATTAGCTTGCTGGCTTCCTGAGCCCGCTCCGCCTCGCTTGTCATTCCGCCCAAAGCTGCAAACAGGCGCCGGCCATCTCGTTCAGCGGAACCTATAATCGCGTAGCCGCTTGCTTCCGTGTATCCTGTGGCCAAGCCATCGGCACCGATATCAAGGCGCAGCAAGGGATTGCGGTTGCGTTGGAAGATCTTGTTCCAGGTAAAATCAGGCTGAGAATAAGTCTGGTACATGTCGGGATAGGTTCGCCAGATATGCCGCGCAAGGAGCGTCAGTTCACGCAGGTTGACTACTTGGCCATCGGCGGGCAGGCCCGTAGAATTTTTGAAGACCGATTTGCTCAATCCGATCTTACGGGCACGACTGTTCATCAGTTCGGCAAACTTTTCCTCCGAACCAGCCATTCCCTCAGCGATAATGATGCACGCGTCGTTTGCGGATTGCACGATGGCGCCCTGGATCAGCTCGCCAAGCGTTAAACGGGAGCCCAGCGCTGCGAACATCGTGGAGCCGCGTGACGGTGCGCCGCCGGTTCGCCAAGCGTTCTCGCTGACCATAAATTCCTGATCGAGCTTGATTGTCCCGCTCTTGATTGCATCAAAAACGACTTCCATCGTCATCAGCTTTGCGAGCGCGGCTGGCGCGATCATCGAGTCTGGATTTTTGGAATAAAGGACGGTTCCGGTTTGCGCCTCGATCAGGAGGGCATTGGGCGCCTTGGTCTCAAAAAGCTTTGCGTCCGAGTCTGAAGCAAAAGCAGCAACCGGCATGAGCACCAGAGCTAATGCAACGGCGACGCCAGGCTTTCCGATCAGAGCAAACAGCGACTTTCCTCCATTTCGTGCTGTCCGTCAGGCCGCGTTCGAAACCCGACGTCTCATCAGTTGCGAACGACGAAAGCGTCGGACGCCCCTGTGTTCCAGCTCGCCTCGAGTAGCCTGTCGATGTCTGCCCGACCGTCAGTCTGCAATGTCACCGCATAGTCTTTGGCTGACGCGTCGAGTTCAACCTTGCCGAACGAAGAAAGCGCATTCACATAAGACAACGCTTCCGCGCGCGTTGCGAATGTGCCGACAGCTACATATTCCCCGCCACCGCCGCGCGCGGCACGCCAGCGGTCTGCGAGAGCAGATTGCTGCGCTTTATCGAAGGCAACAAAGGCCGATGCTGCGGACGTCACGCGCTCCTGAGCGTAGGAGAGTGCCAGGGACCCACTTGCAGATGCCTGCTGAATGCCGGGACGATCCGGCGCCATTGGACCGAAGTCTGGCAGCGCCGTTGAGCCGGAAGCTAACGCTCCCAGCGCCTGAACGCCGCCGTTGGGATAACCATACACCGAAGCCGAAGCGGTTCGAGACGGACTCGCGCCGTTCATTGCGATCATGACGCCGGTCGGCAGTCCATCGCTCGGATCCGCCGCGCCTGTACCTGGTCGATAGGAGGCCATCAGGAAGCTGTCATCCTTGCCATGCAATGGCGCGCGCCCGAGGTAATCCACTTTCACGTCCGCCATTCCGGTATGCGCATAATCGAGCATCTCGGCGGCCTTGCGCGAAAGGTCGATCACTCTCCCCTTTTCAAACGGCCCACGATCGTTGACGCGCACAATCACCGAACTGCCATTCTTGCGATTGGTGACGCGAGCATAGCTTGGCAAGGGCATCGTTGGATGCGCTGCCGTCAAATGGGTCATATCGTAGATTTCGCCATTGGCCGTGAGGCGACCGTGGAAGGCATCGCCATACCATGAAGCCTCGCCGGTTTTAGAATATCCGCTTTCTTCCTTGGGATAATACCACCGGCCTTTGACCTTATAGGGCTTGCCTGTCTGATCGCGACCGCCGCCTCGGGGCAGCTTGCTGCGCAGATTGCTTACGCGCGGGCTCGCCTTCACGCCATAAGCGGACTCGGCGAAATATTCTTTGGAACGAGTCTTTTTTGTAGAAGTTTTCTGCGGCGCGGCGCAGGAAGCCACCGAAATCGCCAGCAAGGAAGCCGCAGCTACTTTCGCGGCACGGCGCAAGCCCATCCCCGATGCCATACCAACCCCAACTCAAACACACACAATTACGCTGACCGGATAATGCCGGAACTCGTGATGGCATTCCACCCCTTTAAGTGCATTTAGCAAGTTGGGGGTTTCAATCCGACGTTTTGCGATGAAAACGTTAGCGGGTCGTTAACGAATTACGGCAGAAAAAAGGCAGTGCGATTCTCCGTTTCGATTGGCGGCGGATTGAGCTAGTCATCACTCCGCTCCGATATCCACTACGGATAATCTGGAATCCAGGAGGCTTTTCATTATGCGACTTCAGAACAAGATTGCGATTGTAACCGGTGGCGGCTCGGGCTTCGGCGAGGGAATTGTCCGCAAATTCGTGCAGGAAGGCGCTCGCGTTCTGATCGCCGATCGCAACTTCGAAGGCGCGGAGCGCGTTGCGGCATCCTTGGAAGGACAGGCCGTGCCCTTTGAAGCGGATGTCGGATCCCAAGGCGGCTTTGAATCCATCGTGGAAGCGACCCGAAAGTCTTTTGGCAGCCTGCATATTCTGGTCAACAATGCCGGGGTCGGACACCTTCCTCAACCTCTCGAGGATGTCGAGGAGGATATTTTCGATCGGGTTTCCTCGGTGAATATGAAGGGTATCTATTTCGGCGCAAAAGCTGCCGTCCCTCATTTCAAACAGCAGAAGTATGGTGCAATCTTAAATGTCGCGTCGACGGGTGGCGTCAGTCCGCGCCCCAATTTGACATGGTATAACGCCTCCAAGGGATGGGCTATCACCGCCACTCGTGGCATGGCCGTCGAGCTTGCTCCGTTCGGCATTCGCGTTAACGCCATCAATCCTGTGGCAGGTGATACGCCTCTGCTTAAAACGTTTATGGGCGACGATACACCGGAGATACGCGCCAAGTTTCTTTCAACCATTCCACTTGGGCGGTTTTCTACGCCCGAAGATATGGGCAACGCGGCGGCCTTTTTGTGCTCGGATGAAGCAAGCATGATCACTGGTGTCGCCATGGAAGTAGATGGCGGACGCTGTATTTAAGCTCTGAACAGTTCGGTGAAGGAGCGTGTCATATGCGAAAATGACACGCTCGGCGCGTTTCTTGCAATCTTGCGCCAGTCTGGAGGCGTTGCAGGATCCAGGCTTCTTGCTATTTGTCGAATCTTCTATGAAGCTCGACATGATGCATCGCAACGCTGCTGCCTGGGGCCGAACGTGCCTATTGTCGCTGTCTGCCCTGGCTGTACTCTTTTCAGCTGGGTGCACACGTTCGCTTCAGGTAGGTAGTGCCAGTACCGAGCGTACGGTTCCGGCAAACACGGCTTACATTCTCCCGCCGCCTGGTGGCCCTTCCATCGTTGCGGTCACGGAGCGCACCTATTCCAATGGAATCCAGCAAGACATTGCGCTTGCCACCTCGTCTAGCCTGCCGGGACAAAACGGATTTCGCGTTCGCTTGTTTGGGCCCATCAGGGCTCAGGCTGAGGGCCAAACGGCGATGCCGGAGCAGTTCCAGCCTTTACGGAATGTGGATCGTGAAATTCGCCGCGTTGTGCCGGGCATGGTTCTGCAACGCGCGCCTTATTACGTCCAGAACCGCTACGGTCCCTTTGGCTATGCAGTTGGACGGCGCGGGCAGGAAATGTGTCTATACGGCTTCCAGAACATTCGCTCTCGCGAATTTAGCTGGAACGATCGCGGTTCCGTTGATGTGCGTTTGCGCTTGTGCAGAACAAATGCTTCCGAAGCGGAGCTTCTTTCTGTGATGTATGGATATACCGCAAATGTTTTCATCGACGCGGCGGGATGGAATCCGTTCGGAAATCCGGCAGCAGTCCCGGAAACCTTCGGTGCGCCAGGGGCGGAACTGTACCCGGCGGCTCAGGGTCAACTCGAGCCCGTTTTACAGCCGCAGACCGAACCTGCCATCCGGCCTGTTCGTCGGCCGCGCGCTGTTTCGCGGCCTGCAGCGGAGCCTGCTCTTCCTGCGCCAATCGGCCCCGCTATCCCTTTGCCGCCAAACACGTCGATTGAACAACGCGACCCTTCAGTTTCTGATCCCCGGGTCAATCAATCCAGCGCGGATAGCTTTTCTACGATTCCTTTGCCACCCGCGAACCGTTGACCCAGGTTATTTTCTGTCAGGGGTGGGCTTTTGGGGAGCAAAATATACTTGAAATTAAAGTAGATGAGTTTGGTATCGACTTGAAGCATTGGGAGATGTTTCAAATATCGATGATCGCGGCGACAAGCTGGACCCATACTGTCCCGTTCGTTGACCCGAAGTTGCAAGGAAGACCGCCCTGATGCGTAAGCTCCTCACAGTCGCTTTCTGGGCAGCCATGTCGGTAGCGGTGATTGCCTTGGTCACATTGCCGATCAGTCTGCGCACGCAGTTGATTGCCGGCTTGGCAGTCGTTGCCGGCATGATGATCCTGAAGCTGATCAAAGCGGAAGGTATATGGCGCTTGATCGCGCTATCCTTCGGTACTGCGATTGTTATGCGGTATGTGTATTGGCGCACGACGAGCACCTTGCCGCCTGTCAACCAGCTGGAAGACTTCATTCCGGGGCTTCTGCTTTATCTCGCCGAAATGTATAGCGTCATGATGTTGGCGATCAGCCTGTTCGTGGTCGCCCTTCCCTTGCCGCACAAGCCTCCGCGGGCACAGGAACAGCGCGCTCGATGGGATGATCTTCCCACCGTGGACGTCTTCATTCCGACTTACAACGAAGATGCTGATCTGCTGGCCAAAACCATCGCGGCCTGTACATCGATGGATTACCCAGCGGACAAATTCAAGGTCTGGTTGTTGGACGATGGTGGGACACTTCAAAAACGCAATTCCGCCAAGGTCACCGATGCGCATGCAGCGGAAGCCCGGTATACCGAACTCAAGAAACTTGCTGAGGATCTCGGCGCCACATATCTGACGCGTGAGCGCAACGAACACGCCAAGGCCGGTAATCTAAATAATGGTCTGGATCACTCGACTGGCGACCTCATCGCGGTCTTTGATGCCGATCATGCGCCCGCGCGTGATTTTCTCCTGGAAACTGTCGGCTATTTCCAGGACGAAGAAAAACTTTTCCTTGTCCAGACCCCGCACTTTTTCCTGAATCCTGATCCGCTCGAACGCAACTTGCGCACCTTCGAGAAAATGCCTTCAGAGAACGAGATGTTTTACGGCATCATTCAGCGCGGGCTGGATAAGTGGAACGCTTCATTCTTCTGCGGTTCAGCTGCGGTTTTATCGCGTCGCGCGCTCGCCGAAACGGATGGTTTCAGCGGCGTTTCCATTACCGAGGATTGTGAAACAGCCCTCGCCTTACATGGCAAGGGATGGAAGTCCGTTTACATCGATAAGCCGCTTATCGCCGGGCTTCAACCCGCAACATTCGCAAGCTTCATTGGCCAGCGCAGTCGGTGGGCACAGGGAATGATGCAGATCCTGCGCTATCGCTTTCCCCCATTGAAACGAGGGCTCTCGATTCCGCAGCGACTTTGCTACATGTCTTCGACATTGTTCTGGCTGTTTCCGTTTCCACGCGCAATCTTTCTGATCGCGCCGCTGTTCTACCTCTTCTTTGATCTGGAGATATTCACCGCTTCGGGCGGCGAATTCATGGCTTACACGCTCACCTACATGATCGTGAACCTCATTATGCAGAACTATCTGTATGGTGCCTTCCGCTGGCCGTGGATTTCAGAACTCTACGAATATGTCCAAACGGTACACCTTCTTCCGGCAGTGGTTTCGGTCATCCTGAATCCCAGCAAGCCGACATTCAAGGTGACGGCGAAAGACGAGTCGATTTCAAAAAGCCGCTTGTCGGAAATTTCCACTCCCTTCTTCATCATCTTCGCAGTCCTGTTGATTGCGGTAGGCGTCACCGTTTACCGCGTTTACACGGAGCCATTCAAAGCCGACGTGACGCTCGTCGTGGGCGGCTGGAATTTGTTGAATCTCATCATGGCGGGCGCAGCGTTAGGCGTCGTATCCGAACGTGGTGAACGCCAAGTCACGCGCCGCATTAAGGTTAGCCGGCGGTGCGAATTTCAACATTCAGGAAACTGGATTCCCGGGACAATCGAAGACGTTTCCGTTTATGGCGTACGTGTTGTCCTATACGGCCAGGAAGCCGCAAATGCCAAGTTGAACGATCTCTCGGCAGTTCGGTTCAAGACCTATTTCGACCAGGCGCAGCATGACCTTCCCATGACCGTGCGCAATGTACAGACTTTGGGCGAAACGACAGCCATCGGGTGTTTGTTCGCCCCTCAAGAACCTATCCACCAGAAGCTCATTGCCGACCTGGTTTTTGCTGACTCCAGCCAGTGGACACAGTTTCAGATGTCGAGGCGGGGGAATCCGGGCCTTTTGCGTGGATCGATCCGCTTTTTCGGCTTGGCTTTGTTCCAGACTTATCGGGGCCTTGTCTACTTGTTCCGCTCCGCTTCGGGGTCTGAGAGGTCCGCGAAGTCATCAAGCAGCGCGCAGGCGACAGCCCGATGAACCGAATTACAATTATCCTTTCGGCCCTTTTGATGACGACTGTATGGGCGTCGGGTCAGCCTGCACCGTTCGATATGTCTCCGGATGGGGGAGCGTCTCCGAACCAGGAGCGTCCCTCTCCATCGTCACCAAATCAGCCTGCAACTCCCTTTTCGCCGAGCGGGGCGAAACCTGAAGATGATGAGGAGACCACGCCTCCTGATGCGACGCCGCCAGCTCCAGCTCTGCCTCCACCCTCAACTGCCCAACCATCGAGACATCCGTCTCCTCCTGGGCAGGCGGATCGGATAATTGAAAATTCCGCATCACCTTCGCATATTTCCGCGAAACGTTTCCTTGTGCCGAGCGATCGTTTGTCGCTGAACGGCGAAACTGACAGCCGCGCCTGGACGATACAATTGAAAGCCTCTGAAGCATCAGCGGCATCTCAATTGCACCTAGGCTATCAGAATGCCCTCGTAGTCGCGCCCGAAGTTTCAGAAATCCGGGTAACGATCAACAATGCTGAACTCA
>JAFAGL010000320.1 GCA_023422735.1 Pseudomonadota bacterium | reverse complement strand
AAGGCCGGTGCTCTATCCAGCTGAGCTACGGGACCGTACAACCGGAGGGGTCGTTCGAATTGCAGCCGTCAGTGCGTCCACGGTGTCTTGCGGTCGTAACGAAAGTTGTCGGAATAGGAAATCTGGCGGCGACGGCTTTCCTTGGGTTCTTGCAAGCGAAACTCGATGCCGTGCTTCTCAGCATAGGCAACAGCGTCTTCCCGGGTTTCGAATGTCAACCGGATTTGACTGTTCATATCGCCTGATGAAGTGTAACCCATAAGCGGATCGATTTTACGAGGCATTGCCGGATCATATTCGAGAATCCAATGACCGGTCTTCGCCTTGCCTGACTGCATGGCCGTCTTGGCGGGGCTGAAGATTTTTGCCGACATCTCGAAATTCCTGCGGATGGTGAAGCGCAATGGTCGGAGTGGCAGGATTCGAACCTGCGACCCCCTGATCCCAAATCAGGTGCGCTACCAGGCTGCGCTACACTCCGACACTGCGCGTCTCCTAGAGATACAGATCAGCCTTGGCAAGTCCTACTCTGCAAGAAACACGTGATCTTACGCGCTTTTCAAAGCGCTTAATGCTTGTTGCAGATCAGCTTTGAGGTCCGACACGTCCTCCAAGCCGATCTGCAGGCGGATTACCGGCCCGTTTTTGCTTCCCTTGGCGATCACACGGTCCCCAAGAAACACGGGAACTGCGAGGCTTTCGAAGCCTCCCCACGAATAGCCCATGCCGAAAATCTCCAGCGAATCGAGAAAGGCGTCGACTTGCACCTGACTCGCTCCGTCGAGCACAATGGAAAACACGCCGCTCGCACCTGTGAAATCGCGACGCCAGAGATCGTGCGTCGGATGCGAGGGCAGGGCGGGATGGAGTACCTCTGCCACGCCCTCCTGCGCTTGCAGCCATTGGGCGAGTTCGAGGGCTGATTTCTCGTGACGTGCCAAGCGCACACCCATGGTGCGTAAACCTCGAAGTACCTGATACGCATCGTCCGGCGCGGCGCAAATGCCAAGAACGCTATGCGCCTCCTCGATTTTAGCGAAACAGCGCTCATTTGCGGAAATGCTACCGAGAAGCAGGTCCGAATGGCCGGCGGGATATTTAGTCGCGGCATGGATAACAACATCCACGCCCCACTCCATTGGACGAAAATAAAGCGGCGTGGCCCAAGTGTTGTCGATCATGACAACGACATCCGATTCTTTTGCAATTCGGCAGATTGCCGGGATGTCCTGAACCTCGAAAGTGTTGGAACCCGGAGATTCGGTAAACACCACTCTGGTATTTGGCTGGAACAGATGGCCGATATCCGCACCGATCAGGGGATCGTAGTAAGTGACCTCCACCCCTAGGCGCTTCAGCATCGTATCTGCAAACCGACGCGTCGGGTGGTAAACTGAATCGGTAATGAGAACGTGATCACCAGCAGACAGGAAAGCTAATAACGGCAATGTCACGGCGGCTAGACCTGACGGCACTAGAACCGTGCCGGCGGACCCCTCGAGTTCATCGAGCGCTTTGGCCAAAGCGTCTGTCGTGGGTGTTCCATGGGTGCCGTAGGTGTAGGGCTGATCGCGACTTCTCAAGGTCGCTGCGTCGGGAAAAAGCACGGTCGATGCGTGAACGACAGGTGGGTTCACAAAGCCGAAATAGTCGCGGGGATCGTTGCCACAATGAGCGAGGCGGGTGTTCAGCCCTCGTTGTTTGTCCGAAGTTGGCTTGAATGACATCTAAACTTTTCCTCTCAGCGCAATGTTCAAAGGGTTAAGCGTGCCCTAGCTTTGGTGCAACTCGGAAAAGCCGAAAGTACAAGCGTTCAGGTTATTCCCTGCATCACAGGATTGGATTTTGGAAAATCACCCCGGCTTTCAATGCATGGATCCGGAAACCGAGCCGACAGGTGCATTTGCGCGATTTGCGTTTCACATGCGCTGTAACTGGACTGAGTTGACGCGCCGTGCGCCCAAAGGTGAATGGCCGGTCTGGACGCCAGTCATGACCACGGTCGCCGTGTTTACGGTGTTTACGGTGATTATGGTGATCGCTTTCGACGGTCGCATTAGTACAATGGTGCGCGAAAGTGATTTCTTTCTGCGTGATGTGATGCGCGCCTGGACCGATCTCGTCCGGTCACAATGGTATCTGGTTCCATCGGCTGTGCTGTTTTGTGTCGCGGGATTTGCTTGCTGGGAAAGACCTGACAGCGTCCGATACGCCGCTTGGAAGAGGATCTTCGTTCAGTCGCAATTCGTTTTCATTTCCGTGAGCGGTGCATTGATGGCGACGAACATTCTCAAATTCCTTTTCGGCCGCGCGCGCCCGGTTTTGTTCGAAGAATTTGGCTCGCTTCACTGGCGGCCTTTGACCTATGCGCATGAATTTGCGAGTTTTCCGTCCGGTCACTCGACAACTGCGGCTACGGTGACGGTGATCCTGACGCTTTGGTTCCCACGACTGCGTTGGGCGTTCTTGGCAGCCGGTTTGTACATGGGCGCTAGTCGGATCGCGGCCGACGCACACTATCCCAGCGATGTCGTTGCAGGTCTTGCGGTCGGATTTCTATTCACGATTGCGATAGCGCGATGGATGGCGCGAAAGAGTTACGGGTTTCGGGTTTCCGACACCTCGATCTTTCCGAAACTCATCTAAAGCCAATCCGCTAAATAAGCAGATGCGGCGCTTTGTGGCGAATATGCGGCATAGTTTAGCATAATCGCCGAAGAGACAGGCATGAGGTTCGTGTTGCATAGTAAAGTTGCGGTCTGGCCCTTTCGCTCTTGACCACTGGCTCATAATCGCTTTCGATGCGGGTGGAAGGGACGGAGGGGTGTTCCACTGGTTAGTGCCAAGTGTTTTTGATCTCTCCCGAAACCAAACGAAAAGCCGAATATCGGTATTAAAGAGGGTTCTGGGAATGAAATCAGTTATCAAGGTCTTATTGGGTGCCGGCATTCTGGCAACTGCTTCGGCAAGTTTTGCATCCGCAACCACGCTCGACGATGTGAAAGCACGTGGCACACTCCAGTGCGGTGTCAATACAGGTCTGGCAGGCTTTGCTTCGCCAAACGACCAAGGTCAGTGGACGGGCTTTGACGTGGACCTTTGTCGCGCTGTCGCTTCTGCGATTTTCGGTGATCCGACCAAGGTCAATTTCACGCCGACAAACGCTACCGAGCGCTTTACCGCTTTGCAGTCTGGCGAAATCGACCTGCTGTCGCGCAACACAACCTGGACGCTTTCGCGCGATTCCAAGCTTGGCTTCAATTTCGCTGGCGTGAATTATTATGACGGCCAGGGCTTCATGATCAACGCGAAGAACCTGGAAGGCATCACGTCTGCGCTACAACTGTCTGGCGCTTCCGTCTGCGTGCAGGGAGGCACCACTACGGAGTTGAATCTCGCCGATTACTTCCGTGCCAATAACATGGAATATAATCCAGTTGTGTTCCAAGCGCTGGAAGAAGTGAACGCAGCTTACGAGTCAGGTCGTTGTGACGTCTACACGACTGATCAGTCGGGCTTGTATTCCATCCGGCTCCAGCTTGCTTCGCCGGACGATCATGTCGTTTTGCCGGAAATCATCTCCAAGGAACCGCTTGGGCCGGCCGTCCGTCAGGGCGACGACCAGTGGTTTGACATCGTAAAATGGACGTTGAACGCGATGATCATCGCGGAAGAGCTTGGCATCACCCAGGCCAATGTCGACGAGATGGCTTCGACTGCGACAAATCCCGAGATTCTGCGTGTTCTTGGAAAGGAAGAAGGCTCCACTCTTGGCGCAGATATTGGTTTGGAAACCGACTGGGTTGTGAAAATCGTCAAGGGCGTCGGCAATTACGGCGAAGTTTTCGAGCGCAATATCGGTTCGGGCTCGCCTTTGAAAATTGCGCGTGGCCTCAATGGTTTGTGGAGCAAGGGTGGCATCCTTTACGCACCGCCAATCCGCTAATCTAACCTGATGTATGAAGGGCGCTGCGGCGCCCTTCATTGTCTTTCGACTGATTTCTGACCCGGAGATCGCAATGGCGACGGATAGTTCCTATGCGCCGACCGATTCACAGTCGGCGAGTGTCTCGGCCTGGAATAACCCTCAAACACGTGGGCTGATCACCCAAGCCGTCGTTATCGTCGCATTGGCGCTGTTTGTGTGGTGGATCATCGGTAATACGACCGATAATCTGCGCAGGCAGAATATCTCTACCGGCTTCGGATTTCTTGATGCGCGATCGGGTTTCGACGTTGCACAGGCACTGATCCCGTACAACTCGAACTCTCTTTATCGCCAAGCATTTCTGGTTGGTCTGCTCAACACACTGCTCGTAGCGGTTTCAGGCATCATTACTGCCTCAATCATTGGATTCCTTGTCGGGATAGGCCGTTTGTCGGGAAACTGGCTGATCCGGAAAATCTGCCTCAGCTATGTCGAGCTCTTCCGCAATATCCCGCCGCTGCTGGTAATCTTTTTTTTATACCTTGCGGTGCTGCAAGTCCTTCCTTCGCCACGAAACAGCATAGAGCTCGGCATTCCGTTAGGATTTGACACTCCTTTCGGCCGCATCGGTTCTGAAAGCTATATTGGCTTTGATACCTGGTTGAATAACCGAGGCTTCTTCACCCCGCGGATCGTTCTTGGTGAAGGTGCGTGGCTGCCGGTTGCAGGTTTGTTGCTGGGTATTCTCGCCGCAGTGGGCGTGTTCTTCTGGGCACGCGCCAGACAAATGGCTACGGGTCAACGCTTTCCCGTATTCTGGACCTCAATCGTCCTCATCATCGCTACTTCAGTAGCTGCTTATTATCTCGCTGGCCAACCATTGTCAGTCGATTGGCCCATCAAGGGTAATTTCAACCTGAGCGGCGGCTGGCAAATCCGCCCGGAGTTTCTCGCCTTTTATCTTGCTTTGTCGCTTTATACGGCCTCGTTCATCGCGGAGATCGTGCGCGCCGGCATTATGGGCGTTTCGCGCGGTCAAAGCGAAGCAGCCTTCGCTTTGGGTTTGAGGCCGTCTCACACGCTTCGATTGGTCGTGATCCCCCAGGCACTTCGGATCATCATTCCGCCTTTGACGAGCCAGTATCTCAATTTGACAAAGAACTCATCATTGGCCGTCGCTATCGGCTATCCGGATCTCGTTCAGATCGGGCAGACCGCCATGAACCAGAGCGGACAGGCCATCGAGGTCGTGGCGATCTGGATGGTTGTTTATCTGACGATTTCGCTGGCAACATCTCTATTCATGAACTGGTTCAACACGCGCATGGCGCTGGTCGAGCGATAAGGAGCGCTGCATGCAAGAGCATGATCTGACTTTCGTTCGCGCGGAGATGATAAACGCCCAGTCCGCTCCCGCTTCGGAGCGCGGTGTGGTTAAGTGGCTGCGCACCAATCTTCTTTCCACACCCACCGACATCGTGCTCACGATTGTGGGGCTGCTCATCGTTATCGCGATTGTTCCATCAATGCTGAACTGGGCGTTTATCCAGGCTGCATGGACAGGTCCTGATCGATCAGTATGTGCGACGGTAGCGCAAGGGGGCGTTCAACCGGAGGGTTGGTCGGGCGCCTGTTGGGCGTTCGTGAATGCGAAATTCGAACAGTTCATGTATGGACGCTATACCTATGACGAGCGCTGGCGCGTTAATGTTGTCGCGGTCCTTTTCGTGGCATTGTTGATCCCACTCTTGATACCAAACGCCCCGAAAAAGGCATTGAATGCCTTCGCATTCTTTATCGGCTTGCCGATCGTCGCCTATTTTCTTCTGTTGGGCGGTCATTTCGGATTGCCGACGGTCCGAACCCAGGTTTGGGGCGGGCTCCTTGTGACGATGGTCCTTTCCTTTGTGGGCATCGCGGTATCGTTGCCGTTCGGGGTACTCCTGGCGTTGGGTCGACGCTCGCGTATGCCGGTCGTGAAGATGATCTGCGTCATATTCATCGAGATCGTGAGGGGTGTGCCACTGGTAACTGTCCTGTTCATGGCCAGTGTGATGCTGCCCTTATTCATGCCCGCAGGCATGACCTTCGACCGCTTGCTGCGTGCCTTGGTGGGCGTTGCGTTGTTTGCCTCTGCTTATATGGCGGAAGTCATTCGCGGTGGTCTGCAAGCCATTCCCAAAGGGCAATATGAAGGCGCTGATTCACTTGGCCTCGGTTATTGGCAAAAGATGCTTCTGATCATCCTGCCGCAGGCATTGAAACTGGTGATCCCAGGAATCGTGAACACGTTCATCGGGCTCTTCAAGGATACAAGTTTGGTTTACATTATCGGCATGTTCGATCTGCTTGGCATCGTGCGCCAGAACTTTTCCGACGCGGCTTGGGCCTCACCTCAAACACCCATGTCTGGGCTGATCTTCGCAGGCTTTGTATTCTGGATCTTCTGTTTTGGAATGTCGCGCTATTCGATGTTTATGGAACGCAGACTGGATACTGGTCATCGTCGCTAAGGTGCGACAATCGAGAATATACCGCCCTTATACGGCGCAACCACGGTAAGGAATGAAGCCATGGCAGTGGAAAATGCCGTAAGCGAGCAAGAACTGCTGGTCGACCGCTCAAAGATGAAAGTTTCCGACACGGAGGTGGCCGTCGATATTGTCGGGATGCACAAATGGTATGGCGAGTTTCACGTTCTGCGCGATATCAACCTGAGGGTAATGGGTGGCGAGCGGATCGTTATTTGCGGGCCGTCGGGCTCAGGCAAATCCACCTTGATCCGCTGTATCAATCGCCTGGAAGAGCATCAAAAAGGAAAGATCGTCGTAGACGGCAAGGAACTCACCAATGATCTGAAAAAGATTGATGAAGTGCGCCGCGATGTGGGCATGGTGTTCCAGCACTTCAACCTGTTTCCACATCTGACGATTCTGGAAAACTGCACATTGGCACCGATCTGGGTTCGCAAAGTGCCAAAGAAGGAGGCTGAGGAAACCGCCATGCACTTCCTGCATCGCGTCAAGATTCCGGAGCAGGCGAACAAATATCCTGGACAGCTTTCGGGAGGGCAGCAGCAACGCGTCGCGATTGCTCGGTCTCTATGCATGAATCCCCGCATCATGCTGTTTGACGAGCCGACTTCAGCTCTCGATCCGGAAATGATCAAGGAAGTTCTTGATACGATGGTGGGACTTGCAGAAGAAGGCATGACAATGCTGTGTGTGACCCACGAAATGGGCTTCGCTCGTAAAGTCGCCAACCGTGTGATTTTCATGGATCAAGGCCAGATCGTGGAACAAAACACGCCGGTGGAGTTTTTCGAACATCCGCAACATGAGCGCACCAAGCTCTTCCTGAGTCAGATCCTGCATTAGAATAGCAAGAACAATCGACGCTCAGAGCCGCGCGCGAGGCTCGCGCCAATCGTAAAGCCAAGCGAGATCGGCAGCCAGGTTCGGGCCGCCCTTGAGCTTGAAGACGAGATCGCGTCCAAGTGCGATTGGTCCGGCGGCGTGCCAGGCAAGCTTGTTCAGTCTTCCACGCGAGACGACCCGTGCCAAACGCGCGCGCCGTTCATTCTCGTAAGATGTCAGCGTTTCATCATCGGCACCCCCCGCTTGCGCCACGCGGCGCGCCAGAACGGCTGCATCTTCGATCGCCATAGCCGCACCCTGAGCTGCGAATGGAAGCATGGCATGGGCGGCATCTCCGATCAGAGCAAAGCGCGAGGCGGTCCAGTTCAAACTTTCAGGCGCGGCATACAGTGGCCAGCGCGTCCAACCGCCAAGTTTCTGAAGTGAACTGAAGCCAGTAGGAAATCTCGCCAGAAAGGCATCAAGGTCCTTACGGTCGTCCGAATATGACCAGCCGGGTTCAGCTCTGTTACCGCGTGTAATAACGACCACGTTCAATTCGTTTCCCGCTGAAACAGGGTAGGCGACCAGATGCCCGCGGGGGTCGAGAAACGTCGAGACACGTTGTCTCGAAAGCAAGCGATCAAGACCGTGTTGATCCAACAAAGATTGGCTCAGCGTAATGCGCCAGGCGGTCAGTCCCGAGAACTCGCTTTCACCCGGACCTTTATTGGCCAAACCTCGATGCCTTGACCATACGCCGTCGGCCGCGATGAACATGGCTCCGATTGCAGTTTCCGTCTGACCGGCATGATCAAGCGTAAGTGTCACAGTCTCGGAACCCAGCGTAGCCTCTACGACTTCGATGCCGGGGCGAAGCACGATCGCTGGTTCGTTGGTGACGGCTTTGAGCAGCGCGCGAAGAAGGGCGGCTCGGTGCGTCGTGAGATATGGCGCATCGCTTGGCCGGGTGCTGTTGCCAAGAGGAATTTCGACAAGCTTTCGCAAGGAGCGAGCGTCTCGCAAAACCACACTCTGCGGAAAGACGGCCTCGGCGAGCAGATGGTCCAGAACACTCAGTCTGCCGAGAATATGAGTGGCGTTCGGGGAAAGCTGAACGCCGGCTCCAATTTCCTGGAACTCTGGTGCGCGTTCAAAGACGTGGACGCGGTAACCCTCGGCAGCGAAGGCTAAGGCTGCCGTCAATCCCGCGATGCCACCCCCCGCTATGAGGATAGGTGCAGCTTCGGAGCCCATGCTCCTTCTCCGAGCGTTAAGCTGCGTGGACCTCGTAAAGGCTACCTTCAGGAAGGGTTTCGTTCGCTCCAAGTGTGCCGTTGAAGCGATAATGAGTCGAGCAATAAGGGCAAACTTTCTCGGTATCTGCGCCCATGTCCAGAAACACGTGTGGGTGATCAAACGGGGGATTTGCGCCCACGCACATGAATTCTTTCACGCCGATCTCAATCGCTCGATGACCGGCATTGTTCTGGAAATGCGGAATAGCGCCGCCCGCCATGTCACGCTCCTGTGTACTTGGTAGCAGGCATCTGGAACAGAAATCACGCTTTTGCAAGTCATGTGACGAAACTGTCGCAAATCCGCTGCATGACGCTACTATTTGCTAGGCGGCGGTTGTTCGCCGGATTCGGGAGAGTTTCATGGACGGAGCCAAAGCGATCAGCAGCGAGTTTTGGATGGGGTCGGTCGACAAGAACGAACCAGATCTCGGCGGTAATCCAGACCGCTTCGTCAATCGCGAATTTTCTTGGCTACAGTTCAATCGTCGTGTGTTGGAAGAATCGTACAACCAGCGCCATCC